>CBDUZM010000013.1:0-19287 GCA_965371685.1 uncultured Spirochaetaceae bacterium
AAAAAGATCGTGCAACGCTCGAAGTCAAAATCAACCGCCTCCGTCAGCGACCAGATGTCCGAGGAATCGACCCTTCGCGGCTTAGACGCAAAAAAATAAAGCCCGTCCGCCACATCCCGGCATCGAGAGCCCGGGAAAGCCCAATCCAGATCAAAAACACCAATCACCTCGCCCTTTTCTGAAAACAGCAGATTGGCGGGTGTATAGTCTCCATGGATAGTCCAACCTGATAGACTCTTGTATAAGGCGCCCGCATAGATACGCAGGGATTGCTCTACCTTCTCGATACACCAGTCTACCTTTTTTAGTTCGTTTGCGGCGGATGCGAGTTTCCTCACATGAAGCATATTCATCTTCTGAAGATAAGGATCATCTATGCGGTCACTCACCTCGCCGGAAAACCCCAACGTAATGTACTGGGCAACCGCCTCTTTATTTTGCAACGGCGATCTGTAGTACGCCGCCGCCTCGTGGAATGCTGCCAGCGCCCGTGCGGCATTAGCGATCTCCATTTCGCTTTCCTGGTGAAACTGACGACCGGTTATAAACGGATAGAGCTCATAAACACGTCCGTGCCTTCGCACCCACCTTTTTCCATCTTTTGTCCTGACTGCCGATACCGTGGGTACGCGCCGGGCAACGAGATGTTCCCGCAGCCCGTGATCGAACTGCAGTCGTTCCTCTGATGATGTGCGAACTCCCCGCAGCCGCAGGAGGTATTCGCCGTCGGCCGCGGCAACTTTCCACGTTCTCCCCGCCGTTCCGCCGGCGTTACTGACGCTGAAGAGATCACCAAGAGCGTATTCGCTTAAAACTTTATTGGGATCAGCTTTATCTTCATGCATAATTTTTTAATGGATAAACCGGAGAGCAATGGAGCTTCTCCGGGGCATTCGGGAAGGAATTGCCTTTATCTCTTTCCCTGTCCAAAAGTCGAAAGCCTTGCCGGGAATCCGGTAATCGGATTGATCGAAGTGTATCCGGCTCGTTTTATCGCTCCAATTAAAGAGGCCCACCAGAGTATCGATGTCGCCTCGATTGACCCAAATACGCGGCAAATCCTGCTCGGATTCGAAAAGATCAACCGGAATCGAGGGACCGGACCGCGGTTGAAGCACCCGCCTGACAATCTCGATGCCTGCGGGTTTAAGTTTTTCAAGAGAGTCTCCTAAAATGACATCACCGCCGCTCAGGTGGATCAGGAACGCATAGGTGCGGGCTTCCATCTCAGTAAATTCCCGTCCCGACGTCCAGCCCCTGTCCGGACCCATCGGGGTGACAAACCGGCGCCTGCCGTACGGCGGCTGCGCCGTATCGGGACCCCTCACAACGAGAAATTCAGGATCGCAGTTCCACAGCTTTCCGTGCATCCACCAGCTTGTAGAAAGAGAGGCGGCGTTTTTGAGTACATGGCCCCAATAGATATGAATATCGCCTGTAACACGCACCGCATCAACAAGCCCGACAACCGATTCAAAGGGCGCCCCACAGGAAAGCAGATATGTATCATCCCCGATCGCCTCTCTGATCGTCTTAAATGCAAGTCTTATGAGCTCATTACGTCCCACATGCGGGTCCCCGAACCTTACGGCATTCAGAATGCATTGACAGAAATCGACTTTGAAATACTCGAATCCGGCGGCGCGAAGCCTTATGAATATATCTCCGATCCACTCGAGAACCCGGGGATTGGTAACATCAAGATAGGCCATAGGCCCGTACGCGTAGCTGTCGGTCTGCAGTTGGCCGTCAGACCTTGAAGCGAACCATTCCGGATTCTCGAGGAAAATCGGGTTGTAGGTATTTACCAGGAGCGGCGCTGTCCAGATGCCGGGGGTATAGCCCCGGTTTTTCGCGTGTCGACAAAAACCCTCCAGGTCGCCATTGAATTTGACGTTCGGTTCCCAACTTCCCCACTGGGTTTCCCAACCTTCATCAATAACAAACACCTTCAGGGTATCGCTAAAAAGCCTCCCGGCCGACGCCATCTCCTCATCGACACTCTTTCGTGTGACCGCACCGCTGTAATAGTCCCAGCTGTTCCAACCGATCATGGGTTTCCGTCGGTGTTTCCGATCGAGAGTCTCATACCACAGCTCCCCATAGTCAACCATCAGCTCCCCGCCGCTTTTTCCCGCCAAAGCCGTGACAGCAGAGGTCTGAACCTCGCATCCGGGATCGACGAGACAGCCGAAATGATGACGAATTTCAAAACCGAACGTACCTTCGCAGTGGGGATCGGAATGAAGGGTTACAAGCTCGGAAAAAGCCTGACCGATCGGAGGGAGCACTCCAAGGAGCAAGGCGT
Organism: uncultured Spirochaetaceae bacterium; assembly: GCA_965371685.1. Lineage (GTDB taxonomy): Bacteria > Spirochaetota > Spirochaetia > SZUA-6 > CAZLRN01 > CBDUZM01. Next base: position 2,309 of record CBDUZM010000013.1, read on the forward strand.
CTCCGTCCTCATGTTGATACACGGTAAAGAGACTGCCCGGTTCTATGAAATCCATGTTTGGCGCCTTGCGGCCCACGCATTTAACCCCCGATTTGAGGCTCATAAAGCTCCCGCTAAAGATCAACTCGCGAAATTCCCACGTTTGAAGCGGGGTATTGAAAGCGGAAGGATTCCAATGAGCGAAACAGACAGTATCCAGATGAACCGGTTCCGAACCTGTGTTTTCGAGCTTGAGCCGGAAAGCCGTCTTTGATACACGACCGACACTGATCTTCCAGTGACCATGGTAACATGCATAACCTCTCTCACACCACTCACCTGCAGGGACGACCCCGCCATTAACAAGGACAGAGCCGTGTGCCGCTTTTCCCCATGGAGTGCTGATCGAGAGGCAACCGTCTTGAAAAGAGAGATAATCTTGGGCCATTACTTACAACCTTACTAATAAACTTCCTTCTGGAAATTCTTGAGATGTGAAAAGATATTCACATAGCTGACATACCTGTCAGGATGAATTTTCCCGGATTCCACCTTCTCCTTGACGCAACAGCCGGGCTCGTTTATATGACAGCAGGACGAAAAGACGCAATGACGGGAAGGTTCGACGAACTCCGGAAATTCTTTGTCAAGTTCCTCCGGCGCGATTCCAAAAATGTCCAACTCCCGAATGCCCGGTGTATCTATAATACGAGAGCCGAAACGGCAATCAAGAAGAACCGCGTAATTTGTAATATGTCCGCCTCTATCGTATTTCTGAGAAATATCGCCAACCTTCAGTCCGAGAGTATCGTCCAACCGGTTGAGAAGAAAGGACTTGCCCACCCCTGACTGGCCGACGAAAACCGCCAGCTTACCTTTTAGAATGGTTTTGAGCTTTTTTAGACCGCTGCCCCTCAATGCGGAACCGAAGACCACTTTGTAGCCTAAATTTTTGAGAAAACGGAGCCGAGTTCTATCCGCCTTATCCAGACCGAGATCGCATTTATTCATGAACACCATCGGTAATACGCCGCCCACCTGGGCGCTGACAAGCATCCTGTCAATGAAACGCGGCCTGAATGGCGGGTTTCTGGCCGAAGTAACACAGACAAGAATATCCACATTGGAAGCAATAACCTGCGGGGCGCGCCGTTTCTTGTTAAAACGTATAAGACAGCTCTTTCTCGCTTTTACTTCCCCTATCCAACCTTTATCAGCTTCGTACGGATCGGGAGCAACTTCCACCCAGTCTCCTACGGCAATCGGGTTGTAGGATTTCGTATCCTGCTTGAGTTTTTTATCTGAAAATATGGATGCTTCCGGGAGCGTCCGTTCGAGGATTTCCTCCTGAATTATCTTCCCCTTTATACGGCAGGAGAGGGTCTTCCCGTCGACAATTACTGAATAGATATTATTGATGCCGTATATGACTTGACCTGTCACTTACTCCTCTTTACCGCCGAACAGTCTATTGAATGAGTCCCGCGCTTCATTCTTTCCCGAACCATCCACTTGATCCGCCCCTTTTGAAGAATCCGTTTTAAACCGGAAAAAATCGCAGAAGTTGCCTCTCTCCTTGTCCCACACCGGCTCACCAACAGTCTCCCTGCAGTCCCAGTGAGCTCCCGGGCTGTAAAAAACACAGTTCTTACAAACCCTCAGGTCCTTTCCGCATTGAGAGCAAACGGATGACCGAAACACCTCCATCTTCTCGTCCAGGACATCTTTACAGGAATAACATAACCGCATAAAAAACCTCCGATTTTTTTACAAGCATAAAGTCTTACGTTCTTTACATCAAGGCTTGCGATTCCCGGCTAATTGAATTATCCTGATTGTATGCTCCCGCATATCAACTGCCAGGTAAAGGATTGTCACCAGAAAGCACTGTTCAGAAAAGAAACCTGCTATCAACACCTGGATGACAGTGAAGGCTTTGAGAAAGAAATTCGGGAATATCTCGAGCAGGAACAGAAAATTCAAAAACTCGAGCTGTCGGGAGTGCATCTGGACGGCTTCGATTTTTCGGGCAAAGAGATCTGGTTCTGCTGTTTTTCCGGAAGTGAGTTTAGAAAAGTAAATTTCCACGGCACAAGGATTCGTTTCGCGTACTTTGATTTCAGCACCTTCGCGGATTGTGATTTTCGTGAAGCAGACATACGGTGCTCGGTATGGGCAGGAGCGCAGATGGACAGGTGCAGTTTCAACGAAACGGATCTGATCCGCTGCAACCTCAACGGTATACAGGCAAAAAACCTTCGAATCGATTCCAGCGATCTCTACGACAGCCGGTTTATCAACAGCCGGTTTGAGAAAACTGTATTTAGAGATTGCAATCTGTCTCGATTGAGCTTCAGGTTTGCCAGGCTTCTGGATGTTCAGTTCCTCTCCTGCAACGTAGAAGAGGCGAACTTTGACAATGTGGAGAAATCGCCGTGAAGTGTTTTTCTCATTACAGCTTATCCGGCTATTGCAACACCTTCCTGATCGGTCCCAATGACGGCGGTGAGGCTATCTTGATCGATCCCGGCTTTTTCGACGTAACTCTTCTCGAGCTTATTGAGAAGAACAGCTATAATCTCAAGTTTATACTGGTCACCCACGCGCACGATGCCCATATAAACGACTTAAAGAACATACTCAAGGTATACGACGCGACTATTTTTTCCTTCAGTCACTCTATTCAGGGCTTCCCATCGACTATCGTCAGAGAAGGCCAGGTACTCGAGTTGGGAGAATACCACTTCGGCGTTATCGAGACACCCGGACATTCGGGGGATTCTGTGGTCTATAAGCTCAACAACACATTATTCACAGGAGACACGCTTCTTGCCGGCGCCATAGGAAGCACCAACGACAATTTCTCTCGGGAGCTCCTCCTGTCGAGTATCAGGGAAAAACTTTTCAATCTGAAAGACACCCACTATATTTTCCCCGGACATGGGCCGCCTTCGAGCCTGGAAATCGAGCGCCGCACCAACCCGAATCTTATAGATGGAATTTAAAGATTATTGAATCTGATCTTGTAGAGGTACTTTCTAAAAGATAGTGGAGGAGGAGCTTTAAAAGTAAGCCGATCCTCCCCTCTCTCCGGTAAACGGATAGAGATCCTGCGGGCATGAAGCATTAACGGAGCATCAGGAAATTTTTTATCCTTTCGCCCGTAAATCCTGTCCCCCAATACAGGGCAACCCATTGAAAGGCAGTGGACGCGAAGCTGGTGAGTGCGGCCTGTCAGGGGTTTGAGGGCTAACACCGAATAACCTTCGAAACGCCGAAGCACGTGGTAATCGGTAATTGCCGCTTTCCCCTTCTCACAACGCCAGGTGAAACGCTTCCTGTTTCCGGTATCGCGGGCGATTTTAGTCTCTATTCTGCTCTCCATGACAGGCGGCGTCCCTTTCACCACAGCCCAGTAAAGCTTTCCGACATTCCTGAGTTTGAATTGATCGGATAAAAATTTATGGCTTTCCGTATTCTTAGCCACAATGAGAACTCCGGAGGTATCCTTATCCAATCGGTGCACAATACCGGGCCGGAGCGGCTCGCCGGAAAAATTCGATTCTAATGTCTGGTAATGGCTGAGAAGGGCATTCACCAACGTGCCGCTGTATATTCCACCGGCAGGATGAACTATCATACCCTGGAGCTTGTTTACGACAATTACGTTTTCATCCTCGTATAGGATATCTAAAGGTATTTTTTCCGGAAGAACATCCGGGAGAGGCGCCTGGCTATAGTAAATTTCCAGTAGATCCCCCGCCTTTACTTTGCTGCTTAACTTTGACTCATTTCCGTTTACAAAACCTTTAGTCACCCTGAGCTTAACCTGGCTTCGTGAAAAGAGTTTTAGATGATCGGATATATACTTATCGAGACGGTAAATCCCGCATTCTGCATCAGCGATCCTGTGCTTCAAGCTCTCCAATTTCCGCCTCTTCCATCTTCTTCTTCCTTGCCCTGCCTATTACGCCGTCAATAATCGCAATTATCACAGATGCGGTACATGCGGTTGTGAGTACACCAAGATTCTCCTGCAGGCTGTAAGGCACAGGATTGGGGCTGCCTATGGGAAGGTAGCTCCGGTCGAAGCCGTGGACCATGTACCGGATAATGTCATAAGCGATAAAAGACGCCACAAAAGTAATGGGTAGCGACCCTATGGCCAGAATTTCCGCCCGGCGTAACCCTATAAGCCACCCGGGGAATTCCTCCTCTGAATAAGGTACGGGCTCGGTGCTCTCTGCATCACTTTCCGGGGATTCAGGGAATTGTGTGGTCTCCTCTGAGAAGAGAGGAAAACCGCAGCACAGTACCAAAAGCAGAACAATAGTTTTTCTCATCTCACCGTCCTTTGACCAAACAGGGCCGAACCTATCCTGACCATTGTTGAACCTTCCTTTACGGCCAGCTCGAAATCGTCGGACATTCCCATGGAGAGGGTGTCAAGGGGAAGATCGGGATACCGCTGCCTGGCTTTAGCGTAAAGCCTCCTGGTTCCGGAGAAAGCGGCTCGAATCAGGCCGGCGTCGTCGGTGAAAGGGCCTATGGTCATTATACCTCTCAGGGAGAGAGAATCCAGTTCGATACAGCCGTCAAAAAGCCTCCACATGCTTTCTTCATCGCTGACACCGAATTTAGTCTCCTCGCCGGAGCTGTTGAATTCGAGAAGGACATGAATTTTCTTACCCCGAACGGCCGCCTCTTTGCTTAAAGCAAGGGCAGTCTCGATCTTGTCAATTGAGTCTACCCAATCAAAGACTTCCGCCGCCAGCCTCGCCTTGTTGCGTTGAAGGTGGCCTACCAGATGAAGCTCCAGCCTGTCCGACCAACGGGCATACTTTACCGCAGCTTCCTGAACCCGGTTTTCTCCGAAAAGAGCGATTCCGTTCTCCCGGGCCATTTCAATCACACTCTCGGGAAAAGTCTTGGTAACCGCCATTATCCTTATATCTTCCGGTTTCCTGCCGGCCTGACTGGCAGCCTCTTCAATACGCTCTTCCAATTCCCTTTTGTTTTTCCTGAATTCTTTTACCAGTCCTTCATTCATAACAGCGATTCCTTGCTAATATGATTATACCTTCACCCGGCGCTTAGTCAAGATTGCAGACCAGAACAGCACATATCTATTAGCTCTAATATGCCTAATTTTATATTTGACAAAGAGAAAGAATTCACATAATCTTTACACAGATGAAGCACCAGAGGACATAATTTGATCTACCAGAAAAAATATGATGAATTGCTGGAAATCTGCCAGCAGATTGTTCGACACCGGCAAAAGCTTGCCAAACCCAGAATTATAGAAAATGTTTTGAAAAATATTGATGTAAACATCTCAAACGAAGATATGCTGTCTCATCTGGTCGCTGAATCTCTTTTGAAACGTATTGATCGACAGTTGTTGGAAAGTAAAAATATCTACATACAGCAGTTTGATATCCCCCAGATTGTTATGTTTTACAGCATGGCTGAAGCGATCCCGTTTGTATTTGCCGGTCATTATTTAGCAAATCAATATTTAAGGAAAACCATAGGCAAATTAAAAAAAGTTACCCTTCTCGATATCGGTATTGGAAAGGGTTTACAGGCTCAAAAACTCCTAAAGATGTTGGGAATCGGCAGCAACAATTTAGAAACAATCAACATAATCGGAGTGGATCCGGGGGAACAAAATCTTATTGATTCAAAGAATGCTTTTGAGCAGATAAAACGAATCCTTCCATTTACCGTGAATTACTACCCCGTTTGTAACCTTCTCGAAAATTTTACCGATAATGATTATGATTATATAAAAGAAATCGGGGGGAAAAATATCCTTATAAATTCGGCCTTTACATTTCATCACATGTCGCATCCCTTCAAGGATTATGAAAGCCGAACTCTTCTGTTTAATAAGCTGGCAAAGCTTAAACCATTGGTCATTACACTTGTTGAGCCCAATTCCAATCATGATATTGAAGAATTATCGAAACGATTTCATCACAGCTGGCAGCATTTCGGCAATGTATTCAAGCTTATTGATGAATCAAATATAGATATTTCCCACAAGTTTTCAATCAAAGAAAAATTCTTTGGCCGCGAGATCAGAGATATATTTGGAGTCAGCGATTATTTTCGATGTGAAAGGCACGAATTATATGAATCATGGCTGCTCAGATTAACCAAAGCAGGTTTCAAACCTGTCAAGTTTAAGGACTTAACGGCTGATTTACCCTACTACTGTGAATATTCGGTTTCAGAGGGTCTTGTACGCCTTAATTATAACGATATTACTATTGTTGCTGTGTTCGCTTATACGTTATAAAATATGAAAGGAGATGGCTATGAAAAAGAAATCCAAGCATAAGGAGCTCACAGTTATTGGCACCAATATCCAGGGATTTGCGCAGGCCTGCATCAACTTGAATATAGTAGCCGGGGCCAAAGCAAGCAACCTGACAAATGCAATCGAAGCCACAGGCTGGTATCCCTTTGAGCGATTGCGGGAAATAGAGAGGGTTGTGTTCGAATCATACGAGAATGCCTCTCCGATCATGGAAAGGATAGGTATGGAAATGATGCTTGGCTGGTACAACTTTGGACCGGGCAAAGGGATAATAAAGAAAGGAGTTGACTTTCTATACTTTCAGACCGGCTCTCAAGGATACGCGAGTGTGGTAAAAGGTCCGGAAGAGCTTGTCGGAAGCTTTAACCTGGAAGAAATTGATGCTGAAAACGGCAGAGCTCTGATTCACAGCACAACTCCCTTTAATAAAGACATGGAGCGAGGTGTGATTATAGGCGGCATGTCCGCTCCGGGTAACCTCGATTATATTGATGTTAAGAACGAGGAAGATGAGAATTATTTCAAAGTCGAATTCCACTAATCCGGAGGAAGCTTATGAAGCTGGACGACCTGCTGGGCGCTGACATCCTTCCATTAAAGGCTGATCTTGATGATGAAGACCTTATAAGATTGTTAAGAAAGTATAAAGGTCTTCTAAAAGAAAGGGAAAGAGACAAGGCTTTCTGGGCGGCTACCAATGAAAATCTTAGGCTTGCTTATGAAAAGCTGGATGAAAAAGAGAGAGAATTGGCAAAAGTTTATGGTATTATTCAGGAAGATTTATCTGTAGCCAGCCAGATACAGCAGGCGCTGCTCCCAAAATTACTGGATAAGATGAATGCGGAGCTTGATTTGGCCGTGTATCATAAGCAATTGTCCCAGGTCGGTGGAGATTACTATGATTTTTTTAAAACAGATAATGGAAGTTATGCCATAGGTGTATTTGATATTTCAGGTCACGGTGTTTCCGCCGCCCTGGTTATGTCCTATTTAAAAGCTCAATTCATGCAGGTCATGGGCAGATTTGAATCACCGAAAGATATAGTAGAGTGGGTTAACTCAACATCAATCAGTTTTCTAAAAAAAGTCAAAAAGTATGCAACTGTAAACTTCGTTGTCGTTTTCCAGAATAAAATACAATACACCTGCGGCGGCGGCTTCGGGATGCTTTTACACAATAATAATCCTTGCTATTTCACAAAGAAGGATAATTTTCTTGGTTTGAGGGAAAAAGCTTTTCACGAATACGAGCTTCCCTTTGAAAAGAATGATATCCTGGCTATATACACAGACGGTATAATTGAAGCTCAAAATGAAAAAGGCGAAGATTATACCGTTGCAAGGTTAAACAAGTTAATTCTTGATAATTCCGATAAGGATGTAAAAGAAATCCTGAATATCTGCCTGCAAGATTATCAAAACTTCAGGATCAAAGATACCGATGATCTGACTTTGATCATATTACGGAAAAAGGTTTAACGGCATGGTTACCGAGGAAGATCTTGCAAAAACCAATATTGCACTAAGCTACGATATATCGCCGGCAAAAAACATTATTGCCGATCTAAGCGGATTAATCGGGAATTTTTGCGATGAATTAATCGGCTCTTTCTACTCCAAAATCATCAGTAAAAAAGCAAATATCGTTATTACCGAACTATTAGACAACGCTGTTGAAAACGTCCGGGATGGAGAGAGCAAGATTGTTCTGGAATTGAAAATAAACAAAGATGAATTATGCATCAAGGTATTAAATGTTGCTGACAGGGAACAGTATGAAAAGGTAAGGGCGCATTTATCCTTGATCAACAGCAGCAAGGATCCCAGGCAGCTATTAGCCGACACTATCCGCCAGCGAAGAAAGGACAGAAAGAAGGGTGGATTGGGATTGATAAGACTGGTTGTTGAGAACAAATTTTCTATAGATGTAGATTACGATGATTCCCTCCTGATTGTGGAGTCGCAAATACCCCTTGGAGGCTTGAGGTGAGAGTATTAACTTACGGTGATATAACGGATGAGGGAGTCAGTGTCTTTAATTCTGTCGCAAAAATAGATTCAACTAAATTGATAATATCTTTTGTCGGTGATATCCGAATCGATAATCCATATAGACACTTATCAAATTACATGGCTGATTTAGAAAAATTGGTGGAGAAGGAAACGCTCAACGAAATTGAGCTGGATTTTCAGGAGCTTAATTTTTGCAACTCGAATGGTTTTTATATCATTATGGATATTACAGAAATGATCTATAATGCTGTACATGGACCGGTTGTTGTAAAAAGATTAAAAGACGATGACTGGCAGCAGGAAACTCTACCGATTCTATTAAACACCGATGAGTCGGAAATTTGTGATCGAACTACTTTTCAAGATTTCGCAGAGATATGAGCACTCAGAATATCAATGCTTTCAACACTGACAGCTTTTTAGACTTGCTGGAGATTATAGTCTTCAGGATCGACTCATCCGGAAAGATTGAGGCGGTAAATCAAAAGGCCGAACAGCTGCTCAGAAATATCTCAGTTCAGGATAACTTGATCCGGAGGCTGTTTAACCTGGATAATTACAGTCAAATTGTTGATCTGGCAAAGTCCAATCAAAAAAAGAAAGCAGAAGTCTTTTTAGAAGGAAGAGGAAGAAAAAATTTTGCATGGGAGTTTATTGCAGTAGAGGATGGGATAATCTGCGGTGCAATTGATTTTGAACAGATGCAGCAATGGACGGATAAAATTAATAATGAAAGTCTGATTTTTAAAGAGCTATTGTTGAATATTCTTCCAGGCTATATCGCCGATGAATTGATTTCAAAAAAACGGGTGCGTCCAAAAGTTTACCGGCACACCACAATCCTTTTTACCGATGTTGTCGATTTCTCTAAAATCGCATTTCATCTCGATCCCGTATCGCTCATACGCAAGCTCAATTCCTATTTTACGATCTATGACAGAGTTATGGAAGAATACGGTATCGAAAAAATAAAAACCATCGGCGATTCCTATATGAGCGTATCCGGGCTTCCCGGCAAAAAAAACTCTCATGCCGTCGATTGCTGTCTTGCAGCCTTGAATATTCTCCATGTTATGGAGGATGTTACAAAACCTGAACGAAAAACCGACGGAATCGACCTGAACAACTGGTCTGTACGAATCGGTATACACACCGGTCCATGCATTTCGGGAGTAGTCGGGTATAAGAAATACATTTTTGATATTTGGGGAGACTCTGTCAATATAGCTGCTCGCATGGAAAAGGCCGGTGTTCCGGGAATGATTAATATCTCAGAATCTACCTACAAAGAAATAAAAGATTTCTTTGATTGCAGCTTTCGGGGAAATCAAGAGATAAAAAATATCGGCTCTGTTAAAATGTACTTTCTTAACCGTATAAAGCCTGAATTTTCTTATAACGGCAATGGTCTTTGTCCGAATTTTGAGTTTAACCGGTACTATTGTGAAAAGTTCCGCATAGAAGGTGTGGATCAAGATAGAATGCCGCACTTTATAAAGAACTTTGTGGAAAGCAAATCATTGATAAATATATAGGAGAAGATGACATGGTAGAAAAGAGGCTATACCCAAGAATACAATCCGAATGGAAGCTTTACCTGACATCTGACAAAGGTCAAAAGCAGATCGGCCATGTCAGGAATATCTCTTTATCAGGCGCTCTTCTTTTTTTTACGGAAGAATACAAGCTTGAAACGGAAAAGCATAAATTTACGTTGAAGCTCAAGAATAAAAAATTACAGCCATCGGAATCGGTAATAACCGGTCTCAAAGAGTGGACAACGATTACAGATAAAGAAATTATTCTAGGCCTGAACCTTGAAAAACTGGGTAAAAAAGAGAGGTCTGCGTTTATACGTTTTTTAAGCCGAAGTGAGAATCTGCATATCGAGGTATTTTTAATGCAAAATGAAAATACCGATAAACCTCCTATGTAAGCAGATTAGTACCGCGAAGCGTATAAAGCCTTTCTCTTATAAAGAGCTCTACAAGATCGGAGTCGAGTTTACCCTGAGCACACTCATCCTGCAGTATTTCAAAAACATCATCCAAAGCTAAAGCTTTTTTATAAGGTCGATCCGGAGCGGAAAGAGCGTCGAATATGTCTGCAATTACCATTAGCCTTGCCTGTATGGGAATAGACTCTTTACCCTTACATCCGGCGGGATATCCGGACCCGTCGAGTTTTTCATGATGTTTCCTTGCTATTTCAGGAATATCCGATAATTCACGCGGCCATGGTATCTTACTTACAAAATCATACGTATGTTCCACATGACTTTCAATTATCTTTCTTTCTTCATCATTCAGGCTTCCTTTTTTTATTCTGAGATTCCTTATCTCATTTTCAGTCAACAGAGGAATCACCTGTCCCTGAAGACCAATGCATTTAAAAGCCTTCTTTTTAGCACGTATCTTATTAAGCATCTTTTCCGGATCCTCAATCGATACTCCAGGTTCATTCATTTCTGTAATAAGCTGTATAACTGTTTCCAGATCGTGAAGTGTATTTTCCTGTTTTTTTTGACCTTCCTTTGTATCGCCATTAAGGATCTTTGCCTGTTCGGCGTACTTCCATTGAAGTGACCGATAAACAAAGCTGAGCCGCATCATAAGACAGGTAAAGTCCTTTGGATAGAGCTTCTTTGCCTTAAGAAAGATATTTGGATCGATATATACTTTTCCAAAATCGTGGAGCAAGGCTGCAAACCTTAACTCACTTATCTGTGTATCAGACAGGCGCATATTGGAGAAGACTCCCCCTGTCTGTCGATTGATAGCTTTGGCCACATTGACGCACATTTCCGCCACTCTGAAGGAATGGCCCGATGTCGCCGGGTCCCTCGATTCAATCGCCGTAACCGATGCTTTGACAAACTCTTCAAACTGGTTTTCAATTTGTTTAATCATTCGGCTGTTTTCCAGAGCAATGGCCGCCTGGCCCGCCACCGACTCCATCAAGCTTTCATATCGTGAATCAAAGCCAACAACCATATTTTCAAAATCATCCCTGGTTCCGAGCACTACTTCATAGGCTTCGTCTCCAAAATAATCGTCCCTCGATTTTTTGCAGTTGATAAGTTGAATTACACCGATAATCTGGTTAAGATGGTTTCGCATGGGCACAACGAGCATTGACTTTGTTCTGTAGTGGTGAGACAGATCAAAGGAACGATTAAAGGAAAACGGCGACTTCTTATCCAACAGATACACATCGTCAATATTGAGCACTAATCCGGTAACAGCGGCATATCCTGCTATTGAACTCGTGTCATAAGAAAGGATAAACTCCTCATAATCGAGTTTTTTGGAAAAAGTATGGGAATATTTAAACCTTAGGCTTTTCCGGGCTTCTTCATCTTCTTCGACTATAAAGATACTACCGGCGTCCGCTCCGGTTATTTTCTTGCTTAAATAGAGAATTGTTTTGAGCAGCTTATCTTGATCTTTTTCAAGGGTAAGGGATCTTCCGATATAAATGAGAGCCTGTAAATCATCCCACGTATCTAAAAGCGTTACCATATGTTCTCTCTGTTTTGCCCTTCGGTGAACAGCTTCTTTAAGATCGGTAAAAACCTTATCGACGAGAAAATGAAACTCCAATTCTGTTATTACTGATGAATATATCATAAAGATCGAAGAGCTATCGCAAGGTGGATATTGATTATTTCCATTGTTAGTAATAACAACTGTCAGATAGTCGATGTCTTCCTGATTGGACTTATAAAAAAAATCATCAAGCAATTGAATATCCTTTGGCGGTAGAAAATACAGGATAAACAGGTTTTTCTGTTTCTCCCGTATGAGCTTGGCTGTTTCATCGAGTACATCGTCAACAACATCCACATGTATATCAAATTTACCGGGCAGCTTGATCAATTCCTTCACACTGCTTGATACTATTACATATCTATCGGGTTCTCCCTGCATACATCTTTCCTCGCTTTCAATACATACAGATCACACTACTATAATATAAATCGTAAGAAAAATCCCGCATATTGATTCTTACTCTAAAATAGTGTTATATTAGTTCAGGAGTGAGGATAAAATGAGTGAAGTCATGTGGTCCCTTAGACAGCAGTCTACCTGGCGTAATAAGGTAGGCCTGGCGGAAATGCTCAAGGGCGGTGTCATAATGGATGTTACCAACGCCGAGCAGGCCAAAATAGCTGAAACTGCAGGCGCGGTGGCGGTAATGGCCCTGGAACGTGTACCGGCGGACATTCGAGTTCAGGGGGGGGTTGCCAGGATGGCCGACCCTACCAAGATAAGAGAGATTCAGGATACAGTCTCCATACCGGTCATGGCGAAGTGCCGCATCGGTCACTTTGCAGAAGCCCAAATTCTGGAAGCCCTGAAGGTGGACTTCATCGACGAGAGTGAAGTCCTTACGCCCGCCGACGAGGCCTTTCACGTAAACAAGGATCTATTTAAAGTTCCGTTTGTCTGCGGTTGCCGTGACCTCGGTGAAGCCCTGCGGCGCATAGGTGAGGGAGCTGCCATGATCCGGACTAAGGGAGAAGCAGGTTCCGGAAACGTAGTGGAAGCGGTCAGGCATATGAGAGCGGTGATGGACGGAATGCGCCGACTTGTCTCCCTCTCCAAGGAACAGCTGATGGCAGAGGCGAAGAATCTCGGAGCGCCCTACGACCTGATCTGCGAGGTGGCCGAAACGGGTAAGCTTCCCGTCCCTAACTTTTCAGCAGGCGGTATTGCAACGCCGGCGGATGCCTCTCTCATGATGCAGTTGGGCGCCGAGACGATCTTCGTCGGATCGGGTATCTTCAAATCCACTAACCCGGAAAAAAGGGCCAGAGCTATTGTCGACGCAGCCACGAACTACGATAAGCCGGAAATACTGGCGGAAATTTCCTCAGACCTTGGCGAGCCCATGCCCGGTATCGATATCCGGCAGTTGGATGAAAAGCAGCTTCTCGCTCTTCGAGGGTGGTAAAGGGCCGCTAACAACCGGACTTTGAAGCAGCACCTGCAAAGCTGCAGTAACATTTCAGGTATCTTCAACAAGTCATGCAAACAATAGGCGTTCTTTCCCTGCAGGGAGATTTCTTTAAGCACAAGGCTCACCTGGAAAACCTGAATGTGCAGGTTAGAAGCATCCGGTACCCGAACGAGCTGGCGGATCTTGACGGATTGATACTCCCGGGCGGAGAAAGCACAACCATAGGTAAGCTCATGGACCGGCACGGTCTTCTTCCCGCCTTAAGCGAAAAGGTCCGGGAGGGATTCCCCGTGTTTGCCACCTGTGCGGGTACAATTCTTCTGGCTAAAGAGATCGATGGAAGCAATCAGGTGCGGTTGGGACTCCTGGATATAACTGTTTCACGAAATGCGTACGGCAGGCAGGTCGAAAGCTTTGAAGCGGATATCCTCTTTCCGGAACTGGGGGCGCCTTCGATCCGGAGCATATTCATCAGGGCGCCCATTATTAAAGAAACCGGGCGGCAGGTTCAGATACTGGGGAGCTTCGAAGATATGCCTGTTTTGGTTCGTGAGATGAATATACTGGCAGCGACTTTTCACCCGGAATTGACGGACGATTCCCGCATTCACAGCTATTTCATCGAGAAAGTGGTTGCTGCTCGATAGGCTCTACTGCCCGGTCTACCTACTGCCCCGGACCGGTTTGTGAAAAATTGCGGTCTTGCGAAAGATCGCAGCAATACGCTTTGTATCGAGCTTTTCCGTCCGGTCGAAATTGTAAATGCCGTTCTGCTCCTGCTCCACATCGGTAAGCTGGGTGTAGCAGAATCCGCAGATATGGTCCTGTGACAGTATGGCGTCAACAAGCCCCTCGAGACGCTCATATAGCTCTTCTTCTGTTTCAGGCGCTTCACCGTAACCCCAGGATGTGCCGAGAAAGGGTCTATCTCCTTCAGGTATCCATAGTATTCCGCCGAACTCATCGACAATATAGGGCTGCCCCTCATACTTCGCCTCCAGCTCAGGACGGGATCGGTACACCTCTCCCTCCGACGAAGGCGTCAATATTGACTTCAGCTCCTCCGGATCCTGCGTGTAATTGTGGACTGTCCAGAGATCGGTACGCACATGAATATATCCACTGGCATCATTTACTGGACGGGAGGGATCCAGTGCATGTATCAGCTCGTACAAATCGGCGTGAAAGCGGTTATGTCGGCGGGGATCGTCCGCAATTCCGCTCGTTTCGTTGAGCGGCGTCCAGGCGATGATCGACGGATGGCTGCGGTCGCGAACGACGATTTCCCGCCATTCGCTGAGGAAATTCCTTGCCCCGGCAGTATCGTTGACGTCGATTCCCCAGCTGGAAGACTCACCCCAGGTCAGGTATCCCAGGCGGTCCGCCCAGTAATGAAATCTTTCCTCGAATACCTTCTGATGCAGGCGGGCGCCGTTGAATCCGGCAGCCATGGAGAGCTCGATATCCCTCTTTAAATCTTCATCCTGCGGGGCAGTCCAGACTCCGTCAGGATAGAATCCCTGGTCCAGCACCAGCCTCAGGTATATGGGATCGTTGTTCAGATACAGGGTATTGCCTTCGATGTGTACCTTGCGCATACCCATATAGCTCTTCACCGAATCCAGCGTATTGCCTTCCCGATCCAGGATCTCCAGGATCAGATCATAGAGGAAGGGATTATCCGGTTCCCAGAGCCTTGGATTCTCTATGCCGAGAGAAAGGGCCAACCCATCCAGAGCAGGGCAGCCGCCTTCCGCCACCATCTTATTCCCTTCAAAAACCCGGGCATGAAATATATGGGAACGCCGGACGCTGAAAAACCTGGGCGTCAGAATTAGCCGTTCACCGTCCACATCGGGCGTTAAAACGCAGTCCCTGAAGCCGGCAGGGGACACCGCCTCCATCCATACTGTCTGCCATATACCGGTTGTACGGGTGTAATGACACTTCATCTTTCTGTAACTGTACTCGAAGCTCTGCTTACCCCCTGGTTGAACGCCGGAACGGGTCTCATCCCTCACATGGATTACCAGGTTGTGCTCCACTCCCGGTTCAACAAAACGGGTTATATCAAAAGAAAAAGATGCGGATCCTCCCCAGTGTCTTCCCACAGAAAGGCCGTCAATGAACATTTCGCACTCATAGTCCACACCGCCGAAGTGCAGCATGACTCTCCTGCCCATCCAGCCTTCAGGAACCTTAATGATGCGATGGTACCACATCATTTCGATAAAATCCTTATGCCCGATTCCCGACAACCGGCTCTCCGGGCAGAAGGGAACAAGGATCTCGCTGTCGAATCCTTTACTGGAAGCGAAACCCCGCTCCATGCCGGATTTGCCAAAATCAAAGACGCAGGTCCAGGTACCGTTTAAATTAATCCAATCGGAACGTTCGAATTGGGGTCTGGGGTATTCCGGTCTCGGTATGCTCATATGTGTCTTCCTTACAATGGATTTGCTACAGTGCCGCCAAATTTATCATGAGCAAGCGGGAATTACCAGTGGACCTTTCCCTTATTGAAAAATACACTGCTTTATGGCAATGTAAGTCCATACCGGATACCATATGAAAGAACTGGCAGACTTGAATCCCCAACAGAGAGAAGCGGTGCTCCATGAAGGCGCACCCCTGCTTATTTTAGCAGGCGCCGGATCAGGAAAAACGCGGGTCATTACGACAAAGATCGCCTACCTCGTCTCTCAAAAAAACATGGATCCCCTCTCCATACTGGCTGTGACCTTCACCAACAAGGCGGCCAACGAGATGAAGAACCGGATACTCTCCGTGGCGCCGGAAGCAGAAAAGGTTATGATCAGGACTTTCCATTCCTTCGGCGCATGGCTTCTTCGACGGCACAGCCATCTTCTCGGCCTGGAAGCCTATTTTACCATCAGCGACGAAGATGATTCCTTCTCCCTCCTTAAGCGGATTGCAGAAAAACGGTTCGATAAGTCCATGTTGAGAAATTACCTGCGCAGCATCGGCCGTGCCAAAGACTACTGCCTGTCTCCGAACGATGACCTCAGCCGGATCAGCCTGGATCGTACTCTGAAAGAAATCTACAGGCTGTACCAGGAGGAGCTCGAAGCTTCGGGGAAACTCGACTTCGGCGACCTGATAATGCGGGCCGTTGAGCTCCTGAGACGTTTTCCCGAGGTAAAACAACGCATCCAGCAAAGATTACGTGTCATACTGGTGGACGAGTACCAGGATGCCAACAAAGACCAGTTTCTTCTCCTGAAGGAGCTGTATAGCCGGGACAACTATCTCTGCGTGGTGGGGGACGAAGATCAATCGATCTACCATTTCCGCGGAGCGGATGTCCAAAATATTCTTCAGTTTCCCGAAGCTTTTTCCGATACCCAGATAATCCGTTTGGAGCAAAATTACCGGTCCACCGAGACGATACTGGAAGCGGCAACTCAGGTGGTCAAGCACAACGAGGAACGTCTCGGTAAGAAGCTTTGGTCCGCCAAGGGTCCCGGTGTCCCCATTGGGTTTGCTTTCGCGAACGACGAAAGAGAGGAAGCCTATCTCTGTGCCGGTATTCTGGATTACGGGCAATACGAAAATACGGCTATCCTTTACCGCAATAACTATCAATCCCGCACCTTTGAAACGTTGTTTTCCAGACTTCACATACAATTCCGGCTCATCGGTTCTCTCCGATTCGCAGAGCGTGAGGAGGTAAAGG
>CBDUZM010000014.1:0-18966 GCA_965371685.1 uncultured Spirochaetaceae bacterium
CATCCAATCCCGCACGGCGGCAATCTCACCAAAGGGAACACCTGTCTGCGCCATACCCCACGGCCCGGGGTTCATACCCCAGAACACTACTCTCTTTTTTCCCCGTCCGAAACGCCTCAGGTATTCCTCGTGAGCCTTTCGCGCATAATTCAGGGGATTATAGACATGGGTAACCCCATTGGAGAACACGAGAGAATTACAGCTCTCTGCCAGTTTTCGGGACGCGGCTATTAAGGCTTCTGCCCGGCCTGCCATTTCTCGCTCCTGTAGTGAGGTACCCAGCATTATATCATTTAAACGCGGGGTTGTTGACTGATCCCCCTGAAAAAGTATATATTTCTGAAGGTATAGATGCTGCGGTGGTGGAATTGGTAGACACGCTAGCTTGAGGGGCTAGTGGGCGTCAGCCTGTGCTGGTTCAAGTCCAGTTCGCAGCAATTAGATCACATTCAACCAATCAAGCTCATTTCTGTGTTCGTCAATGATTGTACTGTATATCTATACTGTTACCGCTTAATCAGTGACGCCTCTTTGCCGGGTATATATATGGCAAAGCCGAAATATAAATCTGTATCCAGGTAGACACGTTCCTCAAATGTCAGGGCAACAACAGCACCACTGTTGTCTTTCTGAGACAGGCGGTAAGAGACTGTTGGTAAAAACCTCAGCAAAATCGCCACTCTCTCAGTCAGAAAGTAATTCATCCTGAATGCAGGTCCGATTTTAAGGCTTACAGAAGAGGTTAAGTCCTCAACCTCGGCGCCACCAACAGTGTCATCCATACCGGGGTCAATGTTTAGCCCCAGCGTGAAGCCGATACCGGGGACAAAACCGCTGACAGCCTGGGGTTTGCTGACAAAGTAGTAATCGGCGCCTATTGTTAGACCATAAGTGAGCTGATTGGTGATCGTATTCAGATTCTTCTGCTTGGAAGAAATATTAAGAGAGGGAGATAGCCACAGTGCCAGTTTGTCAGCTATATAGTAATCCAGTCCGGGTTTCAGCCGCAGAGTCCAGTCATTCTTTTCATCGGTGTCATCCAGAATAAGATTTGGATCCCAGGAAAAATTTAATCCCCCCCAGAAAGCCATACCCGCCTTTTCAAAGTTTTCTCCTATTCCCCCGTAAGAAAGGGTGGTAATCAGTAACAATAGTGCTAAAATAAAAAATACTCTCAGACCGCGCATATCTGCCTCCTAATCTATATGGATGATCGCAAACTTATATACAGATGATCTAAAAGTCAAGCTTCAGGGATCGTTATTCCTGTCCACGGCTTCTCTCCGCTAAGAGGAGAATGCTTCTCAATTCTTCCTCATTTTTGGCTTCCATCCACTTCTTATCAAATTCCGGATCTTGAGTAGTCTGTGCAATGGCTACTAAATCTTTTAAATGAAGACTTCGGCCCAGTCTGGCCGTAGAACCCACAAGAACAAATGCAACATGAACCAGTTTATCGCCGGGAAATATGATACCGGTTCTTGCCCTGACCAATACGATTCTATGAGCATTTTCTACTTCAATAACTATATGGGGAACAGCAAGTCCATCCCTCAAAACGGTGCTTGTCTGCATTTCTCTCTCATACAGTTTGTCGTATAATTCTTCAGATTCAATGCCCAGATCTCCACTTAAGACTTCAGAAACCTGCCTGAATAAGGTTTCCATTGTCACAGGTTCTTCTATATCCAACACCCTGCTCTCCTTGACCATTTTATGAAACCTGTCTTCTGCAAAATCATCCCGTTTAATAACAATGTCTCTCAATTCAGTCAGCAGGCTATCGGTTGCCAGTTCTTTGTCCTTTGCTACTAATTTTTCCATAACATATATCAGGGCAGATTGTTGGACGGCTCTTTTTTGTGCATATGCTTTAAACCAGACAACACCCGCCAAGAGGAATATTAAAGTAAGAAAAATAATCGAAGATCCCATTTCTATTAAAAGGAAAAAACCTGCCAATATTCCCAATATTTGAATGAAGGGGTAAAGAGGAGAATAAAACTTGGGCCTGTAGCTGAGTATCTTACTCTCTCTGAACAGAATAAGGGTCAGGTTGGCAAAAATATAAAGTATAATCAACACGCTTGAAGCAACCTTTACCAATAATTCCAGTTTTAACAACAAAATAACCGCCAGCATAAAAAGACCGGTAACAAGGATTGCCACATAAGGGACTCCAAACCTGGAACTGACTTTCTGAAACACCGCAGGAAGAATTCTATCTCTACTCATGCCCAACGGGTAGCGGGAAGCAGCCATTATCCCCGCATTCGCGGTGGAAATGAAGGCTAAAAATGCAGCAACGCTTATAACTATCTTAAAAACATTACCTCCAAACACGTACGCTCCATCCGATATGGGAGTAAGAGTACTTTTCAGCGTTTGAGGATTCATAACGCCTATTGTTACAATAAGGACCGCAGCATATAAAATAGAGATGATGGTAAGTGAAGATATCATACCCAGAGGTATATTTTTTCCAGGATTTTTCGTCTCTTCTGCCAGGGCTGCAATTTTAGTCAACCCCCCATAAGAGATAAACACAAAACTTGCAGTGGTGAAAACAGAATTGACCCCGCCACTAAAAAAGGGGGAGAAATTATCGGGTTTAACGTTTTTTACACCCAGGAAAATATAGCAGAGAAGAATACCGATAAGACCGAGAACCAATAAAACCTGTAAAAAACCGGCTTCCTTTACCCCGACCAAATTTAAAATAATAAAAAACAGACAACAAATAACAGCAATGATATGTATGGGCAGATGAGTAAAAGTAGTCAAATAGGCGCCCATTCCTAAAAGAGCAAACGCCCCTTTTAGGCTCAATGAAAACCAGGCACTTAATCCTGCTATTGTCCCGAAAAGAGGACCAAAACCTCTCATTATGTAAAAATAATCGCCTCCCGCTTTTGGCATTGCCGTGGTCAACTCCGCCTTACTCAAGGCGGTGGGAATACATAAAACACCTGCCAGAATATAGGACAATATCGCCGCCGGTCCTGCCTTGGCAAAAGCTAATCCGGGAAGAATGAATAGACCCGAGCTTATCATAGCCCCTGATGCAACACAGAAAACACCTAAAAAACCAAGTTCTTTTTTTAAGGTTTTTTTCATATAAAGACTTAGCTCCCCGTTGTACTCACCTGCTTTTCATAGTATATGCCGGATATAAATCCCTGCCAATGGACTCTATCTAAGCGGGGTCGACGCATTGGAGAAAAACGGAAATATCGACACAAAACGTCAATATTTCCCATTTTCCTCATAGTGATAAAATTCAGATTTCTTGCTTTTTTTTTAAATTTTTGGTAAACAAACGATATAAGGGCTGAAATTATGTACCATGAAAAAAGATCGTCTGATACTGAAATCGCAAGAGAGTTCGCAAGGAAGCTGAAAAAAAAATTAGGCAATAATTTAAAAAAAGCCATCCTCTTCGGATCAAGGGCAAAAGGAATATCCAGAGCTGATTCTGACTATGATCTGGTACTGGTATTGCATAATCGTAACAGAGAGATAATCGATTGGATTTATGATAATGTAGTTGAATTCCTGATTGAACGGGGTATTGACATCTCATTAAAAATCTATTCGGAAAACGATTATAATCGTAAAATTGCACTACCTACTCCCTTTATGGCAGAGATAATAAAGACAGGTATAGATCTATGAAAGAAAGTGTTCGCGAAATGATAAAAAGCCAGATAGAAAAAAGTAAAGAAAAACTAAATGCTGCTAAAACGCTTTGCCGGGAAGGCTTTGCAGACGATGCAATCTCGAGAGCCTACTATTCTATGTTTCATGCGGTAAGCGCTGTCCTGCTTTCAAAAGATATCACAGTAGACAGTCACAGTGCTCTTAAGACGATGTTCGGCCTATATTTCATCAAGACGGGAGAGATAGATAAAAAATATGGTCGCTGGTTAAACAGATTGAAAGATGATAGAGAAAATGGTGACTATGATATCTTTACCGGCTTTGAAGCAGAAGACGCCAAAGCAGCAGTTAAAGACGCTGAGAAATTTTTAAATGAAATGAAACGTTTATTAAAAGATAATTTTAATATTACATCTGATTAATTTGGCAGCCGGGTTAAACCTTAGCCGTTGGATCCTTTCAGGCTGACAGACCGAAGATGATACGGGAGTAGAGCGTTGAAAACTTTAATTACAGGCGGCGCCGGATTCCTTGGCATAAACCTAATCCGGTACCTCATGCATCGAAATATTACAGACATCACCTCTCTGGATATAGCGCCTTTTGAATATCCGGAAAAGTCCGGCGTGAAGATCGTGCGCGGGGATGTGAGGGATAAAAAAATCGTCACGGAAGCCATGAAGGGTATTCAACTGGTTATACACGCAGCGGCGGCATTACCTCTGTACAAAAAGGAAGATATTTTCTCTACTACTCTTGAAGGAACCGGGAACCTTCTGGAAGCTGCGTATAATGAAAAGGTAAACCGTTTTGTCCATATTTCATCCACTGCTGTGTATGGTATCCCGGACCACCACCCCATATATGAGGACGACAGATTGGACGGTGTCGGCGCCTACGGCAAGGCGAAAATTTCAGCCGAAAAATTATGCGAGAAGTATCGGGAAAAGGGCATGTGCATCCCTATTGTAAGGCCCAAATCCTTTATCGGACCTGAAAGGTTGGGCGTTTTCACCCTGCTCTATGACTGGGCAAAAGAAGGAAAGAGCTTTCCTGTAATAGGAAGCGGGAAAAACAGGTACCAGCTCCTGGATGTTGAAGATCTCTGCAGTGCCATCCACCTCTGCGCCACAGCGGATCGAGCGGTGATAAACGATACATTCAATATCGGCGCTAAAAATTTCACCACGTTGAGAGATGACTTTCAAGCCGTATTGGATTGCGCAGGATACGGCGGGAAGATAATCGGCTTCCCCGCCTGGCTGATCATACCCGCTTTAAAGATTCTGGAGCTCCTTCACCTTTCTCCGCTGTACAAGTGGGTTTATGAAACGGTGGGAAAAGACTCCTTTGTATCCATAGAAAAGGCGGAAAAAAGGCTTGGCTTTACGCCCGAGTATTCCAATAAGGACGCATTGATCAGGAACTACAAATGGTATCTGGAAAACCTTGATACATTCACCGGTGAAACCGGCATATCACACAGGAGTCCCTGGAAGCATGGTATATTGCGTCTCTTGAAAGGCTTCTTCTGATAAGCGGGAAAAGAAAAAATGATCAGACAATTTATAAAATTGATCCGCGTAAGACAATGGATTAAGAATATTTTCATATTCGCTCCATTGGTCTTCTCGATTAACTTCTGCCAACCCGGACTTATAATAAAAAGTCTGCTCGTTTTCCTTTCATTTTGTCTTGTGTCTTCCGGCGTGTATGTACTCAACGACATCATAGATAGAGAGGCGGATAAACAACATCCCGACAAGAAACATCGAGTCATAGCCAGCGGGCGGCTGTCCATCACTAACGCGGTGATAACTGCTGCTGTCCTTCTTGGCCTCTCAATATGCATTGCCTTAACCGTGAATATCACAACAGTCTTCATTGTGCTGGGATACCTTCTTCTAAATATAGCCTACTCTTTTTTGTTAAAGAATATTGCCATCATCGATGTCATGACGATATCCCTCGGTTTCATATTGCGTGTGATAGCAGGCGCCGCAGCCATTGATGTATCTGTTTCCAACTGGCTGCTGCTTGCAACTCTGTTTATTGCCATCTTCCTGGGATTTGGAAAGAGGAAACAGGAATTAGGGCTCAATAATAATGGACTGAATCACAGATCTGTCCTGCTTCATTACAACGTAGTGCTGCTGGATAACTTCATTATGATATCTGCCACCCTGGCCGTAATAACTTACTCACTTTATGTTATGGATCCACAGACTATACAGAATCTCAGAACAGATAAGCTCATTATGACAGTTCCTTTTGTTATTTTCGGTTTATTTCGGTATCTCTACATCATCCATAAAAAACAGAAAGGTGGCGATCCTACGGAAGTAGTGCTGAAAGATAAACCGCTGATCGTTACCGTACTGCTGTGGGGTATCATGATACTGTTTATTCTCTATTTTGCAAATGCAGATATCATAACCTTATGAGAAAGCTTTCAATAGCTTTGAAATATGCCATATTTGCCGGGATTGCCACCCTGTCGAATATTGGAGTGCAGAGGGTTTCCCTCCTGATCTATGAAAAGAAATACTCACTCTATGTCGCCATGTTTTTCGGGACTCTTTTCGGCCTTGGTATTAAATACATTCTCGATAAGAAATTTATTTTTTTCTATAAGCCTGACACAAGGAAAGACGACCTGTTTAAATTCATACTCTACTTGCTTATGGGAGTTATTACGACACTTATCTTCTGGGGGTGTGAGCTGTTGTTCGACCGTTTTTCTTTTATACATGCCAGGTTTCTCGGCGCCGCGGTAGGCTTGAGCCTGGGGTATACAGCCAAATACTTTCTTGACAAGCATTTTGTGTTCAGGCCAGGCTGCCAAAGCGTAAGTAAAAAACCTTCAGTTTGAATGAGGAAGGCATATTATGGAAAAAACACAGGTCCTGCAGATCGACCGGGCGGCACGCGATCTGCTTATGGATCCCGGGATCCTGGTGGAAGACGATGAAGTCTATCAACTCCTCCTTAAGGCGGGCGCAAGGGAAGGCGCAGGAAACCTGGTGGCAAGGGTCCCATCGCCTTTGCTGGACGAAAAACTCTCCATGGCGCCGAATACCGTAACTTTTGCAGACCGCATGGGCGGCTTTCAGCAGGTGGGGTGTAATTCAGAATCCCGCTTCTGGACAGGCGCCGCCCTTTTCTACCTCGATAAGAATGGATTTCGGTCAATCCTACGCCGGGACCTGGCAGATTTTACCCGCGTCGTCGACACTCTGCCCAATGTGGACGTTGTGGTGGGCACCAGCACAGAGGATACCCCACCTGAACACAGGGACTTCACCGGCTTCCGGATAATGGCTGAGAACACCTCCAAGCACATCCGGGCCCTCTCCTTCTCTTCCAAAGGCGGGGAAGCGATGATCGAGATGGCACGAGTCCTTGCCGGCGGGCGACGGTTGAAAGAAATCCCTCTGTTCAGCATCGGATTCACCGCCCATGGCCCGCTGCGATGGACCGGCCTGGCCCTGGGAGTCTACAAGGCGACTGCCGGGCACGGCATACCCTGCACTATAAACGGCGAGCCCATGGCAGGCGGCAGCGCCCCGGTCACCCTGGCCGGCGCCGCTGCAGTCGGTACGGCAGAAATCCTGGCCGGTATCGTTATCAACCAGCTCCTGGAGCCCGGGCGGCCCTGCCTTTTCAATCTGGGCTTTTCCCACGTTATGGACATGCGGGGAGGATTTGCCGTGACAGGAGGCCCTGAGAACGTTCTTCTGGCCGTAACCGGAGCTGAATTAGCCCGCTACTACGACCTGCCTTCGGTCTCCTGGATGTGCACCGATTCCCTCTATTACGACAGCCAGAATGCTCTGGAAAAGACAATGGCATGCCTCTCCCACGCACAGGCCCGGGTGAGCACAGTCTGGGGAGCAGGACAGGTCGAGTCGGAGAAAACAATCTCTCCGGTCCAGGCGGTAATCGACGACGAAATCATCGCCATGGTC
This sequence comes from uncultured Spirochaetaceae bacterium, assembly GCA_965371685.1. Taxonomy (GTDB): domain Bacteria; phylum Spirochaetota; class Spirochaetia; order SZUA-6; family CAZLRN01; genus CBDUZM01. Next base: position 7,629 of record CBDUZM010000014.1, read on the forward strand.
AGGCACTACCTTAAAGGCTTCCCGGTGGACGAAGATTCTCTCGCCGTTAATGAAGTACGCCGTGTCGGTATTACCGGCAATTTTATCGCGACCGACCACACCCTCAACCACTTCCGGGATGTTGTCTTCGAGCCGAAGTTAATGGTACGTACCCAGCGCGGTAGTGCAGATGGACAGGACTCCCTGCAGGCCCGTGCCGAGGCGCGGGTCGACGAGACCCTGGATTCTCCGGCAGAGTCGAAACTCGATCCTGAGGTTAAGCGGGAGCTTCTCAAGATAGAAAAGGCATTCTCTATCGCTTGACCATGTTTATCGCTTTGCTGGGGCAGATGTCCACACAGGTGGAACAGGCCAGACAGGTTTCCCTGTCGACAGTGGTTTTATCATCGGGGTGTGATATGGCCGGGCAGTGACCGATCTTCCAGCAGAGCCCGCAGGATGTGCATTTTTCCGGGTCTACCACAGCATAACCGTCGTGAACCACCAACTCCCGGGAAGTCTTGATATTACCCAGCAGGATATCCCGGAAGTCCACGATTTTCGAATAACCCATCTCCCGCATGTACTCTTTCATCTCTTCTACAAGCCCGGGCAGCCAATCAAAACCCCTCAACATTGTCTCGGTGCAGACCCAAACCGCGTCCGCGCCGACCATGATCTGCTGTACAGCGCTCTGCAGATCGCTGACACCGCCTGAACCGATTATAAAAGCATCCTTCCCAAGGCAGGAACGCATTTCGAAAGTATCCCGCATGCCCAGGGGTCTGAGCCACGGCCCCGAGATGCAGCCCAGAGTGATATTGTCCTGCAGGCGATAGATGGCGCCCAGGGGATCGCGAATATCTATATCGGGCACTCCAAGCCGGTTTGCCGTGCTTCCCACTGCGGCTGCCCCGGTATTCAGGGAGGCCTCTGCCGCCCTGGCGATCCGGCCTCCCTCCGGGGTAAGCTTGACTATAACCGGTATTTTGACCGCATTAGTGATTAATTCAACCACTCCGGCCAGGGTTTCGAGATCAGAACCCATGCTGGCGCCGGTAGCCTCCTCTATCTCTTTACCCGTGGCTTCCACGTTGAAAGACATGTTTGGGCAGCACATGTTTAGCTCGATAATATGGGCGCCCGCCTCTTCGAAGCGCCTGGCCAATCGCGGCCATCCCTCCCTGTCCGGGCCGTCATAGGTAATTGTAGGGATCAGGACGATATCCGTGGTCGCCTTACGCGCTTCCTCTAAAAGCTTGAGGGACTGATCCGGGGTCAGGCGGGTTTCCGCGGTAAAGATGTGGATTTTTTTCTTCCTCAGCCAGCGGTAGCGCGGTGGAAGATTGATATAGGGCACAGGATCAATAGCCAGCTTGAAGGACACGGCTGCCCAGCCGCTCTTCTCCGCTTCTCTGATCTGGTCCAGTGTCTTTACCGTTGGCCCGGCGCCGACGATAAACGGATTCCGCAGGGTTATGTCGCCCAGACGCACCGAGAGATCGACTGCACTCATGTTTAGCCTCCGCAATAAAGTAGAGGAAAGCATAAGAGTAAGATTTACCGCTGTCAAGCAGAGAATGAAGAAGAACCGATTACGCTGTGCAGAACCGGCGAATGTTTTCTTTACACGTTAAGTTGACAATATGATATTATAAGAGACCGGTCAGCCGCTCTCCAGGTCTTTTAAATCGCGCAAGATATTGGCAGCCTGGCTGGAGCTCTTGAGGGCATTTTCCCAGGATGAGCTCAAGAGCCGGTTATCACGACCGCCAAGGGTGGAAAGGTTGGATATGGTATCGAACCTGGCGCCGGGCTCGCCGTGGAGAATGCCTCCCAGAAGCAGAACGAGTTTCTGAAGCATCTCTATGGCTCTATCCATCAGGGCCAGCGCATCGCTGTTGGCATCAGAGAGAATTTCTTCGATCTGTGGCGCCTTGATTTTTGAATTTACCATGCTTTTCTGGATTTCAACGATTTTTGAACCGAAATAGCCTTTTACATCGAGCTGCTTTTCCAGGTCGGAAACCTTTTTTCCCAGCTCTATAATATTCTCAAAGGTTTCCGCAAACTCCTGTCTGTTATGCTGTTTGTAAAATTGACCCTGGAGCAGTATCAGCTCAAGAGGCTTGTGCATCCTACTGAATATTTTTTGCATAAAACCCTTCAAGAACATCGCGGAAAGTGTATACCTTATCACCTCATCTTCCTGGAAAGGCCGGGAGGAATAACAGTCAAGAACAGGCAGTTCGTCAGCATGTAAAAAATCGGTCGCTCCTTTTATCAAATTCATCCTTCGTCTGTTCTTCTGAAACTCCCTGTAGCTCCATTCGATCCTCTGCTGCCAGAACTCCTTGAAAATGACAAACCAGTCCTCCCCACCGCCCAGGTGCTTTGGCGTATAATCCAGGTTCTTCGTTATATAGCGGATAATCATAGGCAGAGGCACCCTGTCATTGAAGTGTCTGATGGCGGCAAGGGCTTCTTCGGCTTTTGACAGAGAACGAGTAATCTGCTCCTCAAGGTCAAATTCCTCATCGTTGAGCCTGTCCTTATTAGAGAAGAGAAACAGCACACGCAAAGCATCGGAGGAAGGTGAATTCTTAGCTGCCGAGAGTCGATCGGCCAGCTGAACAAGATTTTTAGTAATAGCCTGAAAATCACAGAACTTATTCACCCCTTCTTTGTCCATGCGAAAAGATGACAGCATTTCATCGAAAGAATGGCTGCTTAAATGAAATAGAAAATAAAGCGCCTGCGCGTCCTTATAAACTCTATTTTTCTCCTCCTGCGGTATTTCTTCGATAATAGCCTCGAGCTTTTCCAGCATCTCGGCCTTGGATACTGACTCGTCGAAGGTCTCATCCCCAGCATTGAAAAGCCTTATCTCGCTTTCCAGCCTTCCCTGAATCGATTTTAACTCGGTACCGACAAGATACGCATAGAAATCGCCTTTTTCCTTTCTTAAAGCCTGGCCGAGAGGATTCTTGAAAAAAGTTACTCCCTCCATCAGGGAAGATAATTCAGAAAACATCTTTTGAGTAAACTGGGAATGGAAAAAATTCATAAGTCCACCCGCCTGGTGGGCCAACCGTCTTTTTAAATCCTTGAGCATCGTGTCCCGCATCAACGCCGCTCTATCTTTATTGGTTAATAGGGATCTAAGATAAAGAATGAATCGCTTAAATAGACCGAGTCTGGCAAGCTCTTCCTCGATGTTGACACTGGGAAGGGGCTCATTTCTACCCCCGTAAAGAGGCTTTTCAGAGACGGAGAAGGCAGAGCGGATTTTTTCAAGAAGCTCTCGTCTCTCTCCGCTGTTCAAGCTTTTAACAAGTTGATCGAAAACGGATATGTCCTGCATTCCGCTTATTCTATAACGTCTAAGCGAAGCTATCAAGTAAGATGGAAATTATTGGATGAAAATGTCCTTATTCAAACCGGGATCAAACTAAATTGCCTACTTCATCAGCCAGGATCTCGACACCGCGCTCCACATCTTCGTCATTCTGTGAGTAATTCAAGCGGATACACTCATCCCTGTGGCGCCAGGTTTCCTCCAGACCATAGAAAAAGTAACCGCCTGGCCGATACTTCCACTGGACAGACTGACTACTGCATTCATCGCTGAAATCGCCGAAATCACCTCCTCCCGCGCTATAACGATTCCTGTTCTTACCGCCGGTAATCCGAGCTTTGACAGGCTCATAACGAGTATGATGTTCTCGTTCCACACAGGATGTATTGCCTCGAAGATGATGTTGGGGAAAGGGCTGCCATAAGCATTATCAATAAGCAGGGGTATCTCTCTTTCCCGGGCCATATCCGCAAGGCGGTGTATTTCCGTGTCTGTCAGCACATTCCCTGTCGGACTGGTAGGACGGGAAACGCATATTCCGGCAATATCGTCGTCCAGGCGGAGTCTTGAATGCTTCTCTATGGTGCAGGATCTCTCTCATGCGCCTTTCCCACAGACGGCCGATTTTTGGAATATGGGCAGGATTCCCCCACCGAGCATAAACTGCTTTGTGCCGCCTGACAGGGCCTTGCTCAGATCGTCCATGAGTTCACGGATACCCGATTCACTGCTGAACTTTTCGCCGAAAAGAGAGAGTTCCATAATCACCTATAAACCCTTCTCCTTATACCACCACAATCCGGATCCGTCAAAGCGCAGCCGGTATCGTAAATTCCATTGTACTTTTCAAAGGAAGGAATGTATCTTTACCTTTTGGAGGAAAAATATGCGTAAGGCTGTAAAAATAATCGGCTTTACTCTTGTGACGACCCTCGCTATTGCCTGCACCAGCTCCGACAGCTCAGGAGATGGACACACTGTTTTTGAAGAGGATGCAGTCGACAAGACCGTCCAGACGGGCAAAGAAATAATTCACACACTGGAAAGTCTGCAAAATTCCTTCCGGGGTGTGGCGGTAAAAGCCTTACCTGTAGTAGTTGAAATAAACGTCACAGATGTAATCAGACAGCAGGCGCCGACATTCTCTCCATGGGATTTTTTCTTCGATCCTTCTCCCGACAGGGAAGGTCTCGGGTCCGGCGTAATCGTACGAAAATACGGGAACAAGGTGTACGTGGTTACCAACGACCATGTTGTCGGAGGCGCGGATAAGATCAGCATCACACTCTTCGACGGCAGGAATTTCGAAGCCGAAATCGTCGGCACCGACCAGCGAACCGATCTTTCGCTTGTGGTCTTCGAGACCGAGGAAGATATTCCTGTCGCTGTATTGGGCGATTCGGACGCTCTCTTTGTTGGTGACTGGGCTATCGCCATTGGTAATCCCCTTGGTTTTGAATCAACCATGACGGTGGGGGTCATCAGCGCCCTGGGTAGAAGACTCGATTCCGACTCCGGTATTACTGCAAAATACACCGACTATATCCAGACAGATGCAGCCATCAATCAGGGGAACTCCGGTGGAGCGCTGCTCAATATCCGGGGCGAGGTCATAGGCATCAACAGCTGGATCGCTTCCGGTTCCGGCGGAAACATAGGCCTGGGATTCGCTATCCCCATAAACATAGCCAGAAAAGCCATAGAGGACTTTATCGGCGAGGGAAGAGTGGTGTACGGATGGTTGGGAGTTACACCGGTGAATCTTACCGAGCCTGGATTCGACGGAATGGCAGAGGATCTCAAGATCGAAGGCAGAAACGGGACTCTCGTCCTGAACCTTGTGACAGGCTCACCGGCTGATAAAGGGGGACTCCTTCCCGGAGACTTCATATTAAAAGCAGGGGGGGTACCGATACGGAGCGCAGATCATCTCACTTATCTCGTAGGCCGGGTAACACCGGGAACAATGGTCGATTTCACGCTTATCCGATACGGTGAAGAAAAAACGGTTCCGGTTAAGCTCACGGCCAGGGAAACGGAGGAAAAGGTCCAGTCCGCCGAGCTTTGGCCGGGTATTTTTGTTTTAAAACTTACAGATGTTATACGAGAACAGGTGGACATACCGGCCGGACAAAAGGGATTGATTATCTACAACGTTTCAGAGCGAACCGCTGCCGTTAAGGCGGGATTTCACCAGGGGGATATTGTCACCCACATCGGAGACAACAAGGTGGTAGATTTCCTGGATTTTTACAAGGCGCTAAACGAGGCCGCAAACGGTAAAATCAATTTCGTAGTGCTACGGGAAGGTAATGAAATAACTCTGGGCTTTAAAAGATAAAATTTCCATCAAGTCACCACGCCCTTCTTGAGCAGTACATCATTTTTTCCCACCAGTTTATTCAGAGAATACTCAACAATGCCGTCCGCTCCTTTCTCTATAAGCTTTGGGATTATCTCCCGTACAACGGTCTCACTTACCACCGATTCAATGGAAAACCAATCGCTGTTGTACAACTCGGCTATCGTAGGAGATGTATGGCTTGGCAGGATAGCAACAACCTCTTCCAGATTGCTCTTGGGCACATTCATCTTTATACCTACCATGTTCTCGGCATTAAGAGCACCCTTCAGCAGCATTGCTATAGCCCGGGTTTTCGCTTTCTTCCATGGATCTTTCAGACTTTTGGGATTGGCTATAAGACAGGTGTTGCTCTCCAGGAGCGTGTGGATAATCTTTAACCCGTGGGCACGGATTGTCGATCCTGTTTCGGTAACCTCGACAATGGCGTCCACAAGCCCTTCAACCACCTTGGCCTCTGTCGCACCCCAGGAAAATTCCACCTCCACGGGTATGTTCCGCTCTTCAAAGTACTTCCTGGTAAATCCGACCAACTCTGTCGATATCCTCTTGCCGGAGCAATCCTCGATCCCCCGGATATCGGAGGCAGCCGGCACTGCCAGCACCCACCTTACCTTGTTCGTACTCGCCTTTGAATAAATCAGATCGGTAACGATTTCCACATGGGCTTCATTCTCCATAATCCAATCCAGGCCTGTAAGTCCGACATCGAGCACTCCTATATCCACATATCGCGCCATCTCCTGTGCTCTAATCAGAGCACATGTAATCTCAGCGTCGTCGGTAATGGGAAAGTAATTCCTCGAGGACACCGAAATACGCCAGCCTGCTTTCTTGAAAAGATCTATTGTAGATTTCTCCAGGCTCCCCTTGGGTATGCCCACCTTCAGTATCCTGTCAGCCATTGCTTTCACCATAGACTTCTTCCGGATCGAAGACCTTCTCTCCATCGACTACGAGACTGCCATTTTCGACACGCCGGAAAAAGCAGCTTCGGTATCCTTTATGGCAGGCTGCCTTTCCGATCTGCCTTACCTTTAAAAGCACACAGTCTTCATCGCAGTCGATCCTGATTTCTTTCACGTCCTGTAGATGCCCCGAAGACTCCCCTTTTTTCCACAACTTGTTTCTGGACCGGGACCAGTAATGAGCAACTCCGGTCTCCAGGGTCTTCTGCCACGCTTCCTCGTTCATGTAGGCCTGCATCAGGACTTCACCTGTAACGGCCTCCTGGGTAATGACAGGCGCCAGCCCCCCCTGCTTCTCGAAATTCAGCTTAATCATGATTCATTCCCCTGCAGTTCGATTCCTCAGTCACGGAGGGGCATTGGGTTACAGAGGTTCTTTTCCGAATCGGCAACTCTCCCGCAATTGAAGCATATAAATTGAGGATTCTTCGTTATCTCCTTGATCTCATCAAACAGTTCTTTACTGGCCAGAACACAGAGGTGTCCCTGGTGATCGCCTTTGCAAACATTATTTCCCATGTCTCCTCCTCCTATAAAAAGTCAACCTCGAGCGCTTTCTTTACAGCCTGTTCCACATCGTATGAATGACCGGCGAACCTGGTTCTGAGCAACTCTTCATATGCTATCCTGTCGCCTATCTGTTCCAGAGCCTGAATTACCGTAATGAGAACTCTGTCACTTTCAGTAGGAAGGTCCTCCCCCCGGCGGTTGTTTTGCCCTGTCAAAAAGCGGGTAAGCGAGCCTGCAGAGCTTCGGTTTCCAAATGCAGCCAATGCTTCGATGGCGAAAAGTTTTTCATTGATATCGGTGTCCAGGTAGAGCACCTTATCGATCAGGAAAAGAGCCGCGTCGCTTGCGATCTGCAGATCTCTAAAAAACAGGAGAGACTTTTTTCGCATCTCCATCAGGGTTGTTTTCTCAGTTATGTTCTGGGGATTCACCGTCAGCCCTTGATAGAGCGCTTCGATTCCAACCTCCAGCTTTCCGCTTTCCGGAGCGGTTGATTGTATTGCCGTATCGAGAGCCATACTCTTGATACTGATAATCGACTCGTTGGTAACAATTTCCTTCAATTCCGGTGTTGGATCGACTGTTATGGTAAGCATTGCGTTTTCCGCTGCATCGAGAACCCTTTTGGAGTATCCGCCAATTGCTGCATAAAAGATCGGTTTGTAACCAAGCGGGTCCTTCAAGGCTTCCAGTGCGTTTATACATCCGAAGGCGATCAGGTCTTCATCGTAAGCCTTCTTTCCCCGGTACAGGTTGAGTGCCTGAAGAATACGGGCAATGAAGGGCACATAAGTCTTATCCCCCGTTTTTCCCAAAGCGATCAGGCTCTCTGCTTTCAGAAAGGATTCATCGGTTTCATCTACTACCTTGTACAATAGAGGCGCTGCGTCGGCGGCTTCGAGCTCTCCGAGCTTCTGAACAACAAGAAGCTTGGCCTGTTCCCGGGTAATCACTTCCTTCTGCGTTATACTCCGTCCTACCCATTGGATGAGCTCTTCCAGGGCATCTATATAGACCGGGATAAGACCACGGTTGTCAAGCTCCGCCATGTCGAGGAGAATTTCATGTTTCTGGTAGATATTGGAAGCCCGTTTGTATATATTGGACCAGACTTCAACTTCATCGTCCGCCGAAACTGCAAAGAGCACAACGAATATCATCAGCAAGCTGAAAAACAAAGCCCTGCTGAAGAAATAAGTCTTTTTCATATCAATAACTCCTGGTTATTCACAATCTGAATGCGTCTCCATTATCCATGGTAAGACAACCTGCATAAAAGATCAAATTTTTTATGGTCCGCGCGCGCCCGTTGCCAATGGCAAACCGATATGCTATCATATAAAAGAAATGCACTCAGGTAAACAGAACAGATGTTTTTATTTTCTCACAATCACAACGACATGCAAAGGGTCTGGTCTGTTTCAGGAGAAAGCGGACGGGGAAAAATAAACCGCTTTCTTCAAGAATAAGATCAGGCCCGGAAGAAACTCTTCCGGGCTTTTTTTTTGCCTTCGGTGCGAATACCACAGCCGATTCGAGGAGGAAGAATATGGAAATAATAAAAAAACACCTGCTCCTGGCGCCTGGCGGGGAAGAATACCCGATCATACTGCCGGGAGAGGGAAAAGGCAGGGATCCCCTGACTCTTCTTGAAAGCCTTGGAGATGAGGCACTGCGAAGCTATGTCCTGGCAGAGGAGATAAAGACGGGACCGGGAGAAGAACCGCCATCAACCTATTACATGAGAAAGCTCGAGCTCGTGGATTACGAACCTGCCGCAGATGCCGGTCACTTCCGGTTCTATCCCAAGGGCAGCCTCATCTACGATCTGCTTATCGATTGGGCCTATGAAATTGCCGTCAACCGTTTCGGCGCCGGGAGAGAACGAGAAGGAATGGGTCCTTCGTTTTGCCGGGGATTTCGGGCTTTTTAGAATGATTAAAGAAGCCCGATTGAGTTATCGCCACCTGCCGCTGCGGGTGTACGAACTCTCCAAAAGCTTCAGGTATGAGAAGAGTGGAGAGCTGAGCGGTTTGAAACGCCTGCGGGCTTTTACTATGCCGGATATCCATTCCTTCACCCGGAATCTTGAAGAGGGCTGGCAGGAATACATCCGGTTGTACCGGCATTACGATGATCTGGCCAAGGCAGCCGAGGTTGAGTATGCCATAGTGTTCAGAATAGTGGAATCGTTTTATAAGAAACACAGGGATAAAATTCATGAGATGATCGACTACTCAGGGAGACCCGCTTTTATCGAGCTTCTCAAGCGTATGAAGCACTACTGGGTAGTCAAACACGAGTTTCAGGGAATCGATTCGGTGGGGGGAACCTGTCAGCTATCCACGGTTCAGCTTGATGTGGTTGATTCTGAACGATACGGGATCGTCTACATAGACAGCAACGGCTCGAGTCAGGGTTGTATTATCTGTCACTCGAGCATAGGCAGCGTGGAACGGTGGATTTACTCAATTTTAGAACACGCGCTTAAGCGAGAAAAGCCGGTCCTTCCCCTCTGGCTCTCGCCCGTTCAGCTCAGGCTGCTGCCTGTTTCCGATAAACACGTTGAATACTGCCTGAAGCTCTGCCGGGGTTTCCGTTCAGCAAAACTTCGCTGCGATGTGGATGACAGGAGCATCACCCTGGGTAGAAAGATAACTCATGCGCGCCAGGCATGGATTCCTTATGAAGCGGTTGTCGGTGACCGTGAAATACAGGACAGCAGGCTTTCCATCCGTTCAAGAGAAGATGACGGAAAAATGCTGCTGACTAAAGAGGAATTGACATCCCATATCCGGGGAAAATGTGATGATATGCCCTGGAAGGAGCTCTGGCTTGATGAAAGATGCAGCCGCCAGCCCGTTTTCCGGGGCTGATCCTCTGTATGAAGTAATACTGGTTGACCTTGCACTTTTTTCATTTTTCCTGCATTTTAACGCCCGATGGCGGGAGTTAAATGAGCGATAATATTTCAACGGTTCTCTTTAGGGAATGGTTTGTCGAGAATGAAAAGGACTACGATGCCCTTATCTTCGATGTTGACGGTGTGCTTGTCCTCGACGAGGAAGCTTTACCCGGCGCCGATGAGCTGATAAGCACCCTGAGGGAGAAAAGCTTCCCCTTCAAGCTGCTCACCAACGACGGCAACAACTCCATCAGGGAGAAAAAGGGCCTTATCGAAGCGGCGGGCCTGGACATAAGAGAGGATGAGATTACATCGGCTGCTCACGCCCTGGAGGAAGTTGTCAGGGAAAAGGGGCTTACAGGCAGACTTTTCTTTGTTATGGGGAAGCTCGGTGATCCCTGCTATGCGGAAAACGCGGGAGTGACGGTTACTCGAAAAGTACAGGATCTCGGGTCTTGCTGCGGGGTTATAGTCGGGGAAGAGGGCTACAATTGGGAGCCTGTTGTAAACGGAGTAATCAATTTTTTCATCTCCAATCCGCAGGCGCCCCTTATCGTGCCCAACCCGGATCTCTACTTTCCCGCGGCCGGCGGAGAAATTCGAGTCGCAGCCGGAGGGGTGGCTCGTTTCATGAAATTCCTGCTCTCCGAATACGGTCTCGCCATCGATCCGCTCTTTCTAGGCAAGCCTAATTTTCCGATCTTCCATCACAGCCACAACCGGCTGGAAGGACTGTACGGCAGACAGCTCGATAAAGAGAGGATTCTGATTCTCGGCGATTCTCTCACCGCAGACATAGACGGCGCCCGCAAGTTCGGGTACAAGTCCGCACTGATGCTTACCGGTCTTACAACTGAGAAAATGCTTGCCGAATCCTCAATTCGTCCTAATTTCGTGTTTCGCGGATTATGATCTTTTTCCGGATTTTAACGAAACTTGAAGAATGTCCGACAATGAGGTAGTATATAAAACAGGAGCAAAATGATTAAAAAAGCTTTGATTGTTTTATTTATTACATTAATCCTCGTATCGTGCGACTTCTTCAGGTCCTTCTTCAGCGCATCCTCCTTCCCCGCCCATCTCGGCCTGGTTGAAAGGATGGTGGATTTGAGCGAATACATGCGGGATGATCCCGATGAATGCTGGGACTGCTACAGGCTTCATTTCATGAACAATCTCGTCTTTCTCGTTGTTCAAGACTCCCAGCTCTTCATCTTCGATGAGAACCTGAAAGAGCTTAAAAGATACGACCATGA
>CBDUZM010000015.1:0-17616 GCA_965371685.1 uncultured Spirochaetaceae bacterium
GGGGGGTCTTGTCTTTGTGGTTAAACGCTTTTGGGCCGGGGGGGAAACCCACATCCCCCTCGCGGGCCCGCTTTTGTTAATCCCCACAACCAACGACTCTGTAAAGGAAATTGAAGCGATAGCCTCTTTTCTGGCCGGGTTAAACCCCGATATACCCTATCATCTCTCCTGTTACTACCCCACCTACAAGTATCGCATTCCCCCAACACCACCGGAAACCGTTGAGAACCTGGCGGCAGTGGCGCGGAAGCATCTAAATTATGTTTACACGGGGAATGTAGGCCTTGCGGATTCTTCCACGATCTGCCCGGAATGCGGCGAGCTGCTGGTATACCGCAGCGGATACCACACGCGTATCGAGGGACTAAACAAAGGCCGATGCAAAAATTGCGGGCATGTTATCCCCGTGCGTATATCTGATTGATCAGAGCTGAAGCCGCCTCCTTTACAGGCGCTTATTGATTACGAAAAAGAATTATATCAACACACATCAAAAGACATCCGAAAAGCATAATAGGAGAAAGCCGAAGATGAATAGTAATAAAGCACTGTTGGAAAAACTCATCCTGGAAATGAGAGAGGAAATCCGGTTATTTGATAATTTTACTATGATTGAAGAGAGGCTGAACAGCCTGGCCAAGAAAAAGAAATGGTTGGAGATGCAGAAAGTCCTGGAAGACCTGAACCATGTAGCCGGACTGATCGAGAAAACCGAGGAGAGGCGTAATCTTCTCTATCTTTCCTGCAAGGACCGCTTTCAATTAAGTGAAGAAGACTCTTTTCAAAGCTTTCTATCCAAAGTGTCTTCCGATCAGCGCAGCATACTGGCTGAGCTTCATCGGCAGATCAAGAAAAAGCTTTTAAAGATAAAGAGTCTTTCGAGCGGTTTAATCTATTATTTTGCCTGTATGCAGGACTCGATAGCCCAGGTTTTAGACGAGATCTTTCCTCACAGGAAAGGAAAATTCTACTCACGGCAGGGTGAAACCAGGGAAAGCAACGATAATGCGGTCGTAATCAACCAACAACTATAGAATATAAGCTTTAGGAGATAAAAGATATGCCATCTACCTTTGCAGGAATCGAAATCGGGAAACGAAGCCTGATAGCCCACACTCAGGGTCTCTTCACCATCGGACATAATATTAGCAACGCGGCAAAGGAAGGATACAGCCGTCAGCGGATCGAAATGAATTCTACAGATCCGATTTACATGCCTGCGTTAAACCGCGAGGAGAGGGCAGGCCAGATCGGTCAAGGAGTTGAGGTAGAGCGTATCGAACGGGTGAAGGACATGATGCTCGAAGGGCGGATCGTAACTGAAGCGAGCGGACAGGGATACTGGGAATACCGCGATAAATATATCCTGATGCTCGAACAGGTCTACAATGAGCCTTCCGATCTCTCGGTACGCTCCCTGATGGATCACTTCTGGGGGGGCTGGCAGGAGTTGTCTCTCCGGCCCAACGAGATGGGTTCCCGCAGGGCGGTAATTCAAAGGGGCAAAACTCTGGTAGATGCGATCCATCACCGTTTCAGAAGCCTGAAAGCTATTCGCGATATGCTGGAAGATGACGTAAAGGGATCGGTGAAAGAGGTTAACGACCTGGTCAGGGGCATCGCGCAGCTCAATGAACAGATAGTCAAGGTCAAAGCTATGGGGGACAATCCGAACGATCTCCTGGACAGACGGGATCTTCTGGTAAATAAACTCTCCTTTTTTGTTGATATCAGTACAAGCAACAGGGACCCTGATGAATTTATTATCCACAGCGGAGGTGTACACCTGGTCCAGGGAAAGCATTTTGAGCTTCTGGACACTGATCCGAACCATCAGAATGAGAGTTATTCGCGAATTATCTGGGCTGGAACCGATCAGGAGGCGTATTTCCGCGCAGGACGACTCGCCGCCCTGGTGGAGCTTCGAGACTACGACGCTCGTGAAGAGATACAGAAGCTGGATCTCATGACACTTAATTTTATCGATATGGTCAATGAGATTCATCGGGAAGGCCGGGGTTTGAGGGAAGATACGGATATCGATTTTTTCGTGGAGTATCCATTTATCAACAACAGGCTGGGAAATTACGATAGAAACGGCGACGGCGTTTCCGATTCCACATATGTCTTCAGGGTTTCAGGCGGTAATTCACTCAAGCCCAAGGAACAGATCGGGCTCAGGGGAACCCTGTCGCTTCCGGGGGCTCTGGGTAGTGTTCAGGTGGAGTATTACCCCTCCGATACTGTGGAGGATTTGATAGAGCGGATAAACGACTCCGGCGCCGAAGTGGCGGCCCGGTTGAACAGAGAGGGAATGCTCACCCTTAAGGCAGTACCAGCCGCGGATACCGAGAATCCCGATTTCGTCCTCAGGGGTATAGAGGACTCGGGACATTTCCTTGTCGGTTATGCGGGAATACTCCGTCAGCCCGGTCCGGCCGGCGCATTCTCGTGGACAGCTGTCGACCAGGTAAACCAGTTGGCGGGCGAAGGTGTTCAGTACTCGGTTGCTCCATTAGCGCACCCTTCAGGATGGATAGTGATAAATGAGGTTCTGGAGCGGGATCCCGGGAAAATAGCAACCTCCTTTGATGAAACATTTGGCGGTCCCGGCGACGGCGCGGCCGCTCTGGCAATAGCGGAGCTTCGAACGCAGCCGGTCATGATCGGTCCGACCGCCACTTTTGATGATTTTTTTGCCACTGTAGTGACGGAAATCGGTTTAAAAGGAGAGCAGGCGGCTATCGCTCTGGAAACAGAGAATGTGATTCTCAAAGATTTAAACGATATGAAAGCGGGCATTTCCGGTGTCAATATCGATGAGGAACTATCGAATATGATCAAATTTCAACATGCATACAATGCAGCGGCGCGATTCATTACGGAGATCGACAGAATGCTCGATGTGATAATCAACAGGATGGGAGTTTAATAAGCCATGAAAAGGATAAGCACTTTCTTGCCCAGCGACAACATGCAGTATTACCTGAGAATGCGTGAATGGAAGATGAACGAGATGGCGGATAAGATGGGTTCTCAAACGAGGATCAAACAGCTTAGGGACGATCCTCTGGCTGCCGGCAGGGCTATCCGTTTTCAGTCCGGGTTGACCAGAATGGAAAGATTTCAGCAGAATACGCGGATGGTACGGAATCATCTTACCTATACGGAAGGCTACCTGATGGAATCGATGGATATTCTGCGAAGGCTGGACGAAATTGCGGTGCAGGGGGCGAATGGAATATACAGTAAAGAGCAGATGGCCTACATGGCGGAAGAGGTGGATCAGCTGCTTGCTGAGCTCATTCATATAGGGAATAGTAAAAGCGAGCTTGGGGATTCCCTCTTTGCCGGTTTTAAAGTTTCCGGCGATGCTTTCAGAATAAACAATGGACCTGTATCCGGTTCGAAAGCGGAGAGAATTATTTCGGTAGACTATATCGGGAACATTGGACAAAACCAGGTGGAAATTTCCGAAAGCGCCTACACGCCTTACAACCTTCCGGGTAATTTAGTCTTCTGGGCGGAGAATCATCAGCTCTATTCTACAACTGAAGCGACACAATACCGGGTGCAGGAAGATTCCGGGATAAGGATCGACGGGGCAGAAATTTTACTCAACGCGGGGGATAATATCTTCGCTGTTATAAATAAAATAAATAACAGCACTGCCGCTGTGAAAGCACATCTGGATCCGCTGAATAACGCTCTCGTGCTGTCCGGTACGCTTCCCCATCAAATTTGGGCTGAGGATCTGGGGGAGGGCAGGGTGCTTCAGGACCTGGGAATCCTCGCCGAAGGCGAAAATAGCCCTCCGCTGAACCTATCCGCGTCTGCCCGCGAATACGGGGGCTCTATTTTCGATATGGTGATTCACCTGAGGGACACGCTCTTCGGGGGTGATATCAATTCGGTCGGGGGCTCAGGCATAAGAGGAATACAGGATTCCGTACAACATATATCCCACATTCTCGCCGAGATCGGAGCACAGGATACGAGACTGAGAATAGCTTCGAACCGCCTGACCAATGAGATTCCGGAGGTTCTTAAGATGAGCTCCGAGGAGGTGGATCTCGATTTAACCCGGGCGATTATGGAACTCAAAACTCTGGAATATACTCATAAAGCCGCTCTTTCAACAACGGCTCGGATTTTGAAACAAACCTTACTGGATTTTTTGAGGTAGTAATATGAGAGTCACAACCAAACCATACGGTCCTGTGGATGTGGACGAGCGTCAGCTGATTATTTTTCCCCTTGGTATCCTCGGTTTTGAGCAGTTGAAGAAGTACGTTCTATTCGATGCTCTGCAGCAGCCTTTTTACTGGCTGCAATCCATGGATGTGGTGGATGTAGCCTTTGTGCTTATCAACCCGAAACTTTTTCGTCCGGATTATACGCTGGAAGTAGACGAAGAGGAACTTGCAGAGATTGAGATAAAATCCCGGGACGACATTCTCGATTTCGCCATTGTTACGATTCCTGAAAAAGCTTCTAAAATGACGGCAAATCTGCAGGGACCGATTATAATAAATCGCAAAACACGAATCGGTCGTCAATCTATCAGTCTCAACCCCGAGTGTAAGGTCAGGCATGTTATCATGGAGGAACTGGCCGTCGTGGGGCAGAAAACATGCTGATTCTTTCCCGGAAGATTGACGAGCGTATCATGATCGGCGATCAGATTGAGATATCAATCGTTGAGATAAGAGGGGACCAGGTCAAGATAGGGATCAATGCTCCGCGCAGTGTGAAAATTTACCGTCAGGAAGTCTATACGGCTATACAGCAGGAGAATATTGAGGCTGTCAAAACGAAGCCCGAGACCTTGCCTAAACTGGACAATCTCATAGATAAGAAATGAGAGCCGGTGTTGTTTTCATTATTGAAACTTGAGTATTTCCGCTTCGCTCTTTCTTAAATAGAGGGGGGTCAGGTTTTGCCCATGGGCGCCTTCACGATTGAAAATCAGTTTTCCTCTGTCGAGCAGGAATGCCGGATTGAGCATTGCATGGCCTGGGTCAAGGAAAGGTAGGGGTTTGTCAGCGCTTTTTTTTATCTTCTCAATTAAATAAGGCGCAAAAGGTCCGGTAATTATAATTGGGGTTTTTTCCTTCCTGTAAGAGTTGATCTCGGACGCCAGATCCTTCAGGGAGAGATCCAGATAATCAGATATCTTTTCTCCGTCCCTGTAAAAAGCGGCATAAATCCGGCTCTTTTTTGCATCGATGGCCGGTACGACGATACCGTCGAAATAACGCAAACTCCATGCCCATGTATCGAGTGTAGGCACACCGACGAGATCACAGCCTGCGCCAATAGCGAAACCTTTTGCCGTAGCCAGCCCGATGCGTAATCCGGTAAAAGACCCCGGCCCGATAGAGACAACGAGTAAATCGATTGCGGTGGTTTGAAGATTCGCTTCGCCGCATAATCTTTCGATCCAGGGAACCAGGCGCTGGGTATGTTTGAGTCCGATATTCATGCTTAAGTTGATAGATGCGTTTTCCGTCTGGAGGCAGAGACCGAGGTTTTCTGTAGCCGTATCGATTGCCAACGTATTCAAAGCAGCATACCTTCTAATTTTATCTTTCTGTTTCCGTTTTTCATGAGATCGAAGAGAATACGTACTGTATGTTCCGGATAAAAAGCTCGTGCTTTCTCTCCCCATTCGATTACCGCAACTCCATCGTCGGCAAGGAAATCTTCAAGACCCAGATTGTCCAGTTCTTCATCCGTTTCTATGCGGTAAAGATCGATATGGTAGAGAGGTATGCTACCTTCATAGACAGACATGATGGTAAACGATGGACTGGTTACTTCTTCTTGAATATCGAGAGATAGAGCGATTCCTTTAACCAGTGTAGTCTTCCCCGCACCGAGAGACCCTTCAAGGGAAATCACCGTGCCTCTTTTAAGACATCTCCCAATCCTTCTTCCGAGTTTTACTGTTTCGCTTTGATTTCTTGTTATGTATCGTTTCAAAATTTACCGTTTGATGGTACGGTAATTTCGGGCCCCGGTCAATTGCCTGGGCAGCACTCGATCCGTGGGTGGTCGGATATAGCTGTATACATAGGAATAAATATTGTTCAAGTTGGCGCTGCTGACTTTGGTAAAAATAATGTGCATCGCGCCGCCTTTATTTGGGGCTCTATTCAGCCGCTGAACCTTGCCATAGGCAACGATGTTTCTGCGGTCCCCCAGTTCGAATTCAACCATGAGAAGTCTTCCGCGCTGCAGGGAAGTCTGGCTGCTGATACTGCAGCCGCCGGCGGATATGTCGTTTAAAATTCCCAGGTGCCGGAAATTTTTCTGAACAAAGGCCCTCTTTCTCTGATTCCTTCGCGTTCTATCGGTAATGATTACTTCAACGGGGTAAAAAATACAATTCCGTCCCAGAGGCCTTCGCCGGAATTTACGCTGCTGGTTGCGTTTTAAGGTTTTTGAATGCTTTATGAGCACAGCATCTTTTCCCCGTATCCTGTCGTAACTTAATATCTTGCTGTAAAAAACATAGCCAGAATCACCCTCTCGCCAGAAAAGCGCTTGAATCTTGATGCCCCTGCTCAAAATAATTTTTTTATCATTGGTATCCAGTGGTACCTCGCATGCCAGCATATTTTTCAGGTTTGCGATAATCCTCGTCTGTAGCTGTTTGCCGTCAGGTAAGGTTATGACAAGATTTTGGCCGGATTTCATCAGGGTTGTAGCAGTTATTCCCACACCTCTTTTTGAGCTTCTTTCAATAATTTCTTTAATCTTGAAATATTCGTTCAGCCTCTTTTCCCGTTGATTCTCATCCCATTCCGTTTTTCGGCTTACCGCATAAATGCCTTTTTCTAAAACCTGATCAAGAAGACCCGGATTGGAAAAGATGAGAAAAGGTTGGCTTACCTTGCAGGCTTTCACCAGATGCTCCAAAGTTTCAGTGAGAGGTCTGCTCAAGCCGGCGTTAGCGGCTATTCTCTTGAAAACCATGCTGTTGTATCGTTTCCTGGATTTCGGGGATTTTCCTTTAGACTTGTTGCTTACTATCATCCCTCCTATAATGAGAATACCGATAAAGCAGGCGATAATGGCGATAGTTATAATTGCAGTAGAGGTTGATTGTTCTGCGATGAATTGAAATTTGGTTTGAAGCAGAGCAGTGCTCCATATAACTGTCATGTTTTTTTAACCTGATATTCTGAGAGGAAACGCGAAAGCAATTCCAGCCTGGGCGCGACTTCATACTCCAATAGATCCGCTATTAACACTGTATCCCGGGTGTTGAAGGCTTCCACCAGCTCTCGAAGAAAAGTATTCAGGCTTTCGAAGAAGGCGCCTGCTCCGGACCCTCCTATTTTCTCCTCATCGAGTGAAGCCGCACTCTGCTCTTTCAGAATTGACAGAATACGGAGAATTTGCTGGGAGAGCTCCAGGAACCGTATAATGACTGTCATTGCCTGCTGATCCCGTCCTGTTTGGAGCATGGCCGAAATTTTTCCAATATCTTTACTGACATCTTCGAGGTTTTCAAGCGAAATCTGCAGCTCTGCTTTGGGATTCCTCAGTTCCTTATACCTATCTGAAACGATTTGTTTTACCTTCTCAAGCAGATTCTTCGCTTTTTCCCTGATGGCAGGCGGCCATGCTGATATTACTTCTACAGTGCTTCCGAAAATAAGATGCCGCAGGTCCTCGAGTTCCTTTGCCGGAAATGCGGAAGTACCGGCATGAAAGATTCTGCGGAGACTCTCAAGCATATAGACATGTCCTTTCAGGAGATCATCCAGTTTTTGGGTTGTCCCGTTTTCAATTTCCTCTTCCAGCATTTCGAGATAAGAATATACTGTTTCCAGGTTTGCCTGCTGCACTTCCTGGAGCAGCCTGGCTGTAATTATAAGTGTACCAACATCTTTTATGACAATTGATGTCCATTGATCCCTCGGTTCTTGCACGAGATCCCTATCTCCCATTTTAATGGAGATTATCAGCATCCTGGATTTCCTAATGCAGGCTTCTATCCCGTCGACTACCTCTCCGAGATTTTCTTCATGCTCCAGTGTATAATCAATTTTTTGATCGTTTATTCTGATTTCCATTATTCGTTGTTCTTGTTAAAATTTTCCAGGGCTTGGGAGCTCCGCTCCAGGGATTGCAGAGCCCCCTCCATCATTCCGAATTTCTTTTTAAGGTCTTGCTCGTAGTCTGCGAGCCGCCGGTTAAAATCATCGATGTCCTGATTTCTCCTCTGTATAGTGCTGTCCAATGTCCGGGTGGTACCCGTAATTATCCCACTCCTCGCTACATAAGGCTGAATATTCGCATTGATAACGTAGGCTGCTCCCCCATCAATTATAAAGTCTCCGTCCGTGTCGGCGCCGAATATTTCCTTGACAGCTTCAGGATAGCGTGTCAATACCTCTTCGAGCAAATTTTCATCTATCTCAAGATAACCCCGCAGCCGGCTTTTATCAAGAGCGGTCCTCGTTCCCGGCATGGAGGTATCGGTAGCAATACCCATTTGAAGCAGAAGAGTGAGGTTCGATCCTGCGCTGGTTCGGTATGGTGAGCTCAACAGTGTTCTCAATCGATTTTTCAGTTGAGAAAGGCTCAGATTGCCCTGCAGAAGGCCCAGATTCTTTTCCGCCTCTTCCTGCTCTTTTTCGGAGAGGTAGACAGCGTCCTCGATTACAGAGGAATCGTTGCGGGTAACGATGTCTATCTGCGTCAGTACTCTGTTATAATGACCTACGAAATCGATAATGTCGCTCATTATAGCTTCCGTATCCCTCTTGACGGCAAGATTTACCGGTTCTTCACTTGTCTGTAGTAAGGTTAAATTGACTCCGGGAATGAGATCATCAATTTCGTTCTTTGATCTTCTGATCTGTACTCCGTCCATTTCAATAACAGCATCCCCGGCTTCCGACAGGGCATGAAGGGGTTTATAGTCGCCTCGAGTGGTCGGATCGACGATTCGGATATCGGAAAAGCTTAATTTTCTATAGGTATTTTTGTTTCTGAAGGTAAGGAAATCGATCCTGTCAGCCATTTCACCGATAGGAATCTGTATCTTTCTCTTCCCGCCCGACAAATCTAATTCCGGCAGAGCCAGCAGTTGGTTTTCACTACCCATAAAGAGGACCTGCGAGTCCTCGACCTTCTCAGGCGGTGCAGGGGGGTCCCAGTGTGGTGGAATAAACTTCGAACCTTCGCTCTCTATTCTCAGGCTTTGGAATTCGGCGCCGCCTACATGCGGAACATCGGGTCCGGAGGGCGGTGAGGGAGGTTTCCATTCCCCTTCTTCGATTACTTCCACTTCCACCTCTATTTCAAGCACCATGTTTGCATTGAGCTTAAAAGGAGGGGTGATCGGGATACGTGTCTCCCCCGAGGACGGCATAAGGGTTAAACGCCCTTCTTCGATGTTATATTGATCGGGAGTGAGGGATGTTTTAATCAGAGACCGGATGCTTTCGTCCAATGGGACTTCGATCTGGGTTTTACGGGTAGTCTGCAGCATTCCCGAGCTCAGGCCGAATTCCAGGGCAGTATCAAAGAAGAGCATTTTACTGTTTGCGCCTGTCTGTTTTGCTTCGATAATGATAACCTGGGTATCTGCCGTATCGTTCACGAGGTTTGCCGATAGATGTTTTCCCGCTTTCCGGTTGATAATATCCGCCAGCTCTTTGAGGGATCCACCCTTGAAGCTGAACGTCACTTCCTTTTCACCCACTTTAAACCGATAAGTGCCCGAAGGAGCTTCAAACTTCGTGTCTATGGATCGTGACATGAACCGATCGGAGGTAGCAATCTGTTTGATTAGAAATTTCTTTTCTTCAACAACAGCCTCTCGACTGGCTGTCGCAGTCATTACCGTATTGTTCGTTGATTCAGCGATCTTTTCATTGAAGGGATTTTGAAAACCGAAAAGATTCTTCGCCGCTCCCTGAAGCTTGGTTAATTTAACATTGATGTCCTGCCAGACTTTCTTCTCATTCTTGAGAGCCTGGACTTCATCTTCTTTACGGGTGAGCTTTACCCTCTCCACATCCATGAGGGCATCTATTATGCTTTTTGTGTCGACTTTACTGGTGACTCCGGGAATCGTTATGTCTGACATGAGTAATAGGCTTCCCCTCCCGGTAGATCACTGATGGCGGGTCAAACAGTAGTCTGGCCGGATCAGATTTTCTCGTTGACAAGCAACCCAACGGTCTCTTTCAGTCTGGCCAGAAGATGCTGGATTTCTTTTGGGGGAATCTCCTTAATTACCTTATCGGTTTGCTTATCAATCACCTTTACGATGATGCGATCTATGTTTTCATTTACCCGGAACTCGAAGCGGCGGTTGAATTGAGAAATTATTTTTTCAAGATTCTCCAGTGTTTCCCGGATATCGATATCGAGAGGCGGTGCAGTAGAGATATTATCTTTATTGGCTTTTACAGCAGTGTGTTTGCTCTGTACTCTCTCCTTTGCCTTTACATCAGTATATAATCCTGATGGAACAATGCCGGGTATTTCCAGTCCCATAATAACCCCCTAAAAAAAGATGGAGGGGGAGAGCGCGAACTCCCCCCCATCACTGAATTGACATGTAAAGAGGTGACGTCCAGCTACCTCTTTACTCAGGAACGGTTTTAAAGAGAAATGCTTAGCCTAAAAGCTGTAAAACGGATTGTGTCTTCACATTAGCCTGAGCCAGCATTGCGATACCAGCCTGAATCAGTATGTTGTTCTTCACATAGCTAACCATTTGCGCAGCCATGTCCGTATCGCGAATTCGCGATTCCGCGGCCTGCATGTTTTCTGAAGCGACTGCTACACCTTCGGCCGCCAGCTCAAAGCGGTTTTGGTAGGCGCCTAAGTCGGCTCTCTGTTTCGAAACCATCGTTAATGCGTTGTCGACGATCCCGATAGCCATATTGGCGCCTGCCGGCGTGGATATTGTTACGCTCTGTTGTCCTACAAGCCCTAAGGCTTCTGCCGTCATGGTTCCAATATAACCAATTTCGTTTTGGTCCATATTAGCGCCGACCTGGAACTGTATCCCGCCTAGTTCACCACCTCGAGCGAATGCTCCCTGGAGTAAATCCATGCCGTTGAACTGAGCATGCGATGCGATTCGGTTGACTTCATCGACCAGCTGAGAAACCTCAACCTGGATCTGCATTCTGTCTTCCGCGCTGTAGATACCGTTGGCTGACTGAACGGCCAGCTCCCTGATGCGGTGCAGGATATCCTGAGTTTCCTGTAGATACCCTTCGGTGGTCTGGATAAAGGAAATAGCATTTCCTATGTTCCGCTCCGCCTGATTCAAGCCTCGGATTTGAGACCTTAGTTTTTCGGAGACTGCCAGACCGGATGCGTCGTCGCCAGCACGATTGATCCTCATTCCAGAAGAGAGCTTCTCGATATCCTTGTTGAAGTCAAGCTCTTGGTACTTGAGAATCCGGTTCGCAAACATGGCACTCATATTGTGGTTTATAACCATATCACCCTCCTTGGGTTATTATTAAAAGGCATCCCTTGCCTTTTTTTTGTGCCGCTCGGGGATAGTATGGGAATGTAATCGCGCTCATCCATTCCCAACCGTTCCTTTGGAAACCCCTGAAGCACAGAGATGGCCCCGCCCATCAAGCTTTTATGATGCAGCGGAGAATCTCTGTCGCTCCGACACAAAACGGAGGGTGTCTATTTCAAAGATCAACTGGTAGGGGAGTGGTACGTTGAACACACTGAAAGAAAGATACGCGTCCCTACCTACTAATACTCTAATGCCTCAGCCGAGAAGTTGCAAGACCGATTGTGGTTTTATGTTCGCCTGAGCAAGCATGGCGGTAGCAGACTGTACAAGTATGATGTTCTTTGTGTACTCCACCATCTGCGCGGCCATATCCGCGTCGCGGATCCTTGATTCTGATGCCTGAAGATTCTCAGCTCCAACAGATATTCCCTGGGCGGTCATCTCGAGCCTGTTCTGGTAAGCGCCCAGATCGGCTCTCTGTTTGTTGATCGTTTTGAGCGCTTCATCGATAACACCTATGGAACGGTTCGCACTTTCCGGCGATGATAGGGTGAGAATTTCTTTGCTGCCCACGTCCCTAACGGCGAGAGCTTCGGCGGTCATAGTGCCGATGTACGCCCGTTCCCGTTGATCCATGTTGGCGCCTATGTGGAACCACATGGAAGCGGTGACGACATTTTCGCCGCCTTCCCTGGCAAACCTTCCGGTCAGCAGGTTCATTCCGTTGAACTGGGCGTGGGATGCAACCCGGTCGATCTCGTCGATGAGCTGCGAAACCTCCACCTGGATCATCATTCTGTCTTCCGCGGAGTAGATACCGTTGGAAGACTGCACTGCCAGCTCCCTCAGCCGCTGGAGAACATCCTGCGACTCCTGGAGATATCCCTCTGTCGTCTGGATAAAGGAGATGCCGTTTTCGGCATTCTTTTCCGCCTGGCGTAGTCCGCGAATCTGAGACCTCATCTTCTCAGACACTGCCAAACCTGATGCATCATCTCCGGCTCGGTTGATTCTCATTCCGGAAGAGAGTTTCTCCATGTCCTTGGTTACGGCTAAATCGTTGAGTTTGAGCTGACGATGAGCGAAAATAGCGCTCATGTTGTGATTGATTATCATTGTTTCCTCCTTGAAACATTTACTGAATAGGCCTCCTTGCCTATTGATTTTTTGAAATCAGGATGATCTGCTGTGCTTACCTCCTTTATATAAAAATTTTACCTAAACCGGTCATGCAAGTCGGCCGATAAATAGATTAGGGATAGAATGCCTGCCGACCTTCCGGTATGGGTTTTATTACCCCTAATCACTACATCGACATGTGTGGCATAAACTTAAATTTTTTTTATGAACCTAACTATAATAGTGGCTTATCTTGATTTTGTATTCGTTTGGGATTTTATTTTCGTCAAAGCGGATAGCAATGGCAGCGATATCTGTTCTACCTTCAATTGATTCGAATCGAACCGCCTTCCCCGGAACTTGTATCGATTCATCAAGATCGGTAAAGCTTACCGTAAATAAAATTTCGCTGTTAACGATCGACTCTGTCAAGCCTAACGAGAAGACCTGGGCGCCTGACGGGGAAAGGTCCCTGACGATGCATTTTCTCGGTTGGCCTTCATCAATAGAAATAAGCGCATCTTTGTGCCTGATATGCAGCTTGCGGATGCTGCTTTCGTCGAGAACGATGCGCTGCTCTTTCCTCTGAGAAACAGTGGCACGGACATTGAGAAGCCTTCCGAGAATCTCGATAAGGTCATCGGGAGGTTTTTGATTGTATATCAGGTTGATTAAATAAGTTTCCGGATTATTATTACTATAGGAATTGAGACCTGAAATTTTTCCAGTGACGAAAAAGGTAAGCGGCAGCGGGTTGTCGCTTCGTTTAAAGGCGAAACGCAGGGAAACCAGATTCTTGCTCTCCCGGAGAAGTTCGAAAAGGGCAGGTTTCAGGTTGGCAATGAGTTTTGCACCGGTCATGGAGCAGCTGTAAATCACGCAGGGTGTTCGGGTATTGCCGAATTTTAAGTGTATTTTACCCGGGTCCAGCTCTGTAAATTTAATCACTTCTTTGTTGAAGGCTACGTCGGTGTTCTGATAAGCCTCAAAAAATCTTGCTATCTGTTGACTTGTTGTAATTGACATTATAATACTATTGTGAGCTTGTACTGAAAAATATAGATAATGAACCACGTTCTGTCAATCGGGTAAAATTATGCGCTGGGATGTATATGTTTTCTATATATGGAATCGGTAATCCTCTTATGGATTACATTGCCTATGCTGAATATGAACTGGTTGAAAGCATGGGCGTCACACCGGGAACAATGAATCTTATAAGTCGACAGCAGAGGGAAGATCTGCTCGAAAAGATCAGCCGTTATTACATGATACCCGGAGGCAGCTGCGCCAACACTATTCGGGGTGTTGCCTGGCTGAGCGCAGCTGATCCGGTCGCTCCTTTAATTTATACAGGGGCGGTAGGTCCGGATGATGTAGGCGGCTGCTATATCTCCCAGCTGAAGGAACTGGGTGTCCACACACATATATCTGTAAAAGAAAGCACCGAGACTGGTGTATCAACCATTATTGTTACACCGGACTGCGAACGTACGATGTTTACATACCTTGGCGCCTGCCGGGAATTCGGGAAGGAAGATCTGGATTTAGATTTAATAGACAAAGCGGAATATCTTCATATAACGGGATATATGTGGGATACTGAAAATCAGAAGCACGCGACTCTTACCGCAATTTCCCGGGCTGAGGCGGCTGGTATTTGTATATCTTTTGATCTGGCTGATCCCTTTGCAGTAAAACGGTACAGGGATGATTTCCTACACTGGATTCCGAAAAAGGTGCATATACTATTTGGCAACAGAGAGGAAATAGCCCTGATGCTCGACTGGGAGGAGAGCGAAGATGATGAAGGGCTCATCAGAAAGACCGAATATCTCGCTCCACTGGTCATCATGAAGGTTGGAGCTAAAGGCTGCTACGTGAATGAAGGAGGGGTAATTTCATTTTCTCCGGGCAAAGTGGTAAATGCTGTGGACACAACGGGAGCGGGAGATTTTTTTGCTTCCGGGTTTCTGTTCAATATGCTTAAAAAAAGAGGAATTAAGGCTTCGGCTGATTTAGCCAATGCATTTGGAGCGGCTGTCGTTACTGTAGAGGGATGCAGACTGGATAATCTCAATCAGCGGGATATTCTCACATCATTGTCTGAAAGACAATGATCGATCTTCAATATAAGACTTTTTGTTATCTCACCAATTTCTGTTCCTTCCGCACTGATGGGACGGGTAGTTTTATCGTCACGTTCTTTATAAAGCTCGTCTATTATATTGAGACAGGTAATAAGAGATATCTTTAGCGGGTTTGCATCAGTAACACTCTGACCAGTCTCTTCAATTTTTAATTTTAAGTATTCGATGAGTTTCTTCAGATATTCGACTTTTTCTCCAGAACGAATTGAAAACGAAGTTCCCAGAATATTGACTTGAAGATCGTTTTTTTCCACTAAAAAATGTCTAATTCTCCCTTTTGATCACCCTCTTCAATATCTTCACCCTCTTCGTTTTCTTCAATTTCTTTAATAGGGGTCTCTTCCTCAGAATCCTGTTTTTCGTTTTTTTTGCCTTTCTCGTTTGCCGTTGGGACTTCGTCTTCAAGCAGTTCCAGCTTTTTTATTGCTTCAATAATGGTATTTTCAATTTCTTCCTGATCATTCCTAAAGTTCTGAGTCAGTTCCTCCAGATCCTGGATTCTTTGCTGGGAATTTTCAAATGTATCTTTAAGAGTCTTGTTTTCTTTTCTGAGAAGGGTAATGAGATCGACTGCCTTGATGATTTTTTCTTCCAATACCTTAATTTGAGCCAGGCTAATCATTGCTTTTTTCTCCTACGGCATCCTTTACTTTATTGACCAGTTCCGTGAAAGTCTCCGGTTCCTCTATTGCCATATTGGAAAGAGCCTTTCGATTCAGGCCTATTTCCAGTCGTTTCAGACCGTTCATAAAACGGGAATAGTTAATTCCCTGGGCACGACATGCAGCAGAAATCCTCGCTATCCAGAGGGCTCGAAAGGTCCTCTTTTTATTTTTTCTGTCACGATAAGCATAAGTAAGGGATTTGGCTACGGCGTCTTTCGCCGTTCGGTAGAGCTTACTTCTTCTACCCCAGTATCCTTTTGCCTGTTTCAGTAC
The DNA here is from genome assembly GCA_965371685.1 of uncultured Spirochaetaceae bacterium. Taxonomy (GTDB): domain Bacteria; phylum Spirochaetota; class Spirochaetia; order SZUA-6; family CAZLRN01; genus CBDUZM01. The sequence continues at coordinate 15,726 of CBDUZM010000015.1, forward strand.
TTTTTTTCTACGTTTTTTGTGTCTCGTGCCATCAACCGCTCTTGGCATATGTTTTCACTCTCCTAATATGTTTTTCGTTAGCCGGAATCGATAGTCAACCGTACGGCAGCATTTTTTTTGCCCTTTTTGTCTCTACGGGGCTAAGTATACCGGGATGTCGTAAATTTCGTTTCCTTTTACTTCCTTTTTTAGTCAGTATGTGTCTTAATCCCTGCTTTTTGTATTTTATTTTACCATTTGCCGTCAGTTTATACCGTTTGGCGGCACTTTTTCTCGTTTTCATCTTGGGCATGTATTCACTCCTGCATTATATAAAGGCAGGGCATTACGCAACTTAAGCGTAATTGCCGCTGCAGTCAGTTAGTTCTTTTTCTTTTTTTACTTCCCGGGCTAAGGTACATTGACATGGTTCTTCCTTCCATGGCTGCTGTCTTGTCCATGTTGTATGCATCTTCACCTAGAAGATCGAGAATTCTATCCAAGACAACCTTACCCAGTTCCTTATGGGCAAGTTCTCTTCCTCGAAATCGGACAGTAACTTTAACCTTATTACCTTCCTTCAGGAACTCATCTATGTGCTTCGTTTTGAACTGGAGATCATGTTTGTCAATTTTGGGCTGCATCCTGATTTCTTTCAGACGAACGGATTTTTGTTTTTTCTTCGATTCTTTGATTTTCTTTTCCTGTTCAAATTTGAACTTGCCATAATCAAGGAGTTTGCAGACAGGCGGGTTTGCGTTGGGTGAAACCTCAACCAGATCCAAACCCGCTTCTCCCGCAAGCTTCAGAGCCTCTTCAGTAGGAATAATGCCCTTCTGGTCTCCCTCATCGTCTATCAGTCTGACTTCCCGAACTCGAATATTCTTATTGATCCTTAGGTTTTTGGTCGCCAATCTACCTCCTGCCAGCAGTGCTTTAGTTTAGACAAATAAAATGTCTCTGATGATTATTATAATTGCACTGTACAAAATAGTCAATGGGTATAGTATTAGCTATTAGCAGTATTTACCCGACAAGCACCAGGCTGGGGCTCTTGTGATAAGTTTGAGCTTGCACCGCGGCACTATACCTGCTTAGGAGAGCTGATGAGAGATTTCATGAGCTCGTTCCATTTGCTCTGCAGAAAAGAGTTGAACTCATTCTCCTGATGGTAGTCTGCGGCTATTTCAGCGACCGCTTTTGTCAGGTCCTTGAATAATTCCTGAAGAGTTTCAGGCACTTTAGAATTTATGGCAAGATTCGATGGCAGGTTAAAGCTCGGAGTAACAATGGACTCTATAAGATCAAGGCCCTCCCGCTTTGTCTGACTGGTTGATATTTCCTTTTTAGAGTCTTTATGAAGTTTCAACGAATCCTTTTTTACGCTCTCAGCTGAATAAACGAGGATGGCATCCTTAATACCTTTAACCTGCACATTTCCCAATGCTGTGCAGTTGACGTATCCTTTAATTTCATCATATGTATCCCGGGTCAGGAGTATCTCGCCGGGATTAGCCGTAGTCTCCATTCTGGATGCTACATTTACAACATTACCGAAAATATCGTTGTCTTTTCGAATTACCAGTCCCGTGTTCAAGCCTATCCTTACGGAAAATTTATCTTTACCCACTCGGAATTCATTATAATCCGCGATTTTTTTTTGAATGGACAGGGCAGCCAGAGCAGCGTTGACGGGATGCTTGAAAACGGCGAGAATACCGTCTCCCATTTTCTTTATTAGTGAGCCTCTATATATATCGATATCCGGGAGTACGATATCCTCAAACGATTTTATCAAGTTCATTAGGGTTGTAGTATCGGAAATTGAGCTTCTCTCCGTATAGCTGACGATATCGATAAAGAAAACAGTGACCAGCTGAGAATTTTCCCGTTTAAATTTGAATTCTATCTT
>CBDUZM010000016.1:0-17551 GCA_965371685.1 uncultured Spirochaetaceae bacterium
GCGAAGAGGAAGATAAATATGCCCGTCAGGCACGCGACGGCAGCCCGATAGCAATAGAAAAGCTGATTCGCGCCAATCTCCGTTTCGTGGTAAATGTCGCCAAGAAGTACCAGAACCAGGGTCTGCCCCTGCCGGACCTTATCAGCGAGGGGAATATAGGCTTGATGAATGCCATAGAAAAGTTCGATATCAATCGAGGTTATCACTTTATCTCCTACGCCGTTTGGTGGATCAGACAGGCTATTTTGAAAGCGATCTGTGAGAAATCCAGAATGATCCGCCTTCCTCTCAACAGAGCGAATGAGCTGGTCCAGATCGAAAAGGCCCGCAAAGAGCTTCAGAATGTCAAGGGAAGTGAGCCGGATGTGGAGGACGTAGCACAGTTCCTGGACATGCAGAAAGAACATGTTCAGTCGCTCCTCAATATATCGAGGGACCTCGTTTCTCTGGAAACCCCGGTTTTCTCTGAAAAAGATTCCACGGTTCTGGGTGAATTTGTGGAGGACTCGGATTACCGGGCGCCTGACGATACGATCATCGAGAAATCTCTTAAAGAAGAGATTGACCTCGTGTTGGGTACACTGACGAAAAAGGAAGCGGATATCATCAGGTTTCGCTTCGGTCTGAATGGAACCATACCCCTCTCCCTTAAAGAGGTGGGTGACAAGTTCAAGCTTACAAAGGAGAGGATCCGCCAGATCGAAAAGAAAGCGATCAAGCGTTTGAAGCACCCGGTACGCAGCCAGTATCTCGAAGCCTACGTTTCTTAAAATAGTCCTTACCGGCCTCTTTCTTGACATTAACCTGAAGATCACATAAATTTCATCTCAATAGTCGAGTGTTAAGGAGGCAAATACCCATGGGTAAAATCCGTTATGTATTCTTTTTTGGCGGCGGTAAAGCCGAGGGGAATTCAGGCATGAAGAGTTTCCTCGGCGGCAAGGGAGCGAACCTTGCGGAAATGACTAACCTGGGAGTTCCGGTCCCTCCCGGTTTCACGATAAGCACGGAAGTCTGCGATGCTTATTATCAAAACAACTGCAAATATCCGTCAGGACTCAAGAGCATGGTCGAAGCCAATCTAAAGAAGCTGGAAAATCTCATGGGATTGAAGCTTGGAGATCCGGAACGTCCCCTGCTCGTTTCTGTGCGATCCGGCGCCGCCGTCTCTATGCCCGGAATGATGGATACTGTCTTGAATTTGGGAATAAACGATAGGGTGGTGGAGGGACTCATAAGAAGAACAGGCAACGACCGGTTCGCGTGGGACGCTTACCGCCGATTCATACAGATGTACGGGAACGTGGTTATGGACGTTCCCCATCATAATTTCGAGGATGCTCTGGAATCTGTCAAGAAAAAGAGGAAAATGGAGCTGGACACCGAGCTCACTTCCGCTGATCTGAAAGAGGTTGTCGATCTGTATAAGAAGGTATACAGGAAGCGGACGGGACGCGCTTTCCCTTCGAATCCGATAGACCAGCTCTGGGGTTCCATCGATGCCGTCTTTGGATCCTGGAACAACGACCGGGCCATTAAATATAGAGAGATCAACAACATCCGGGGCCTGTTGGGAACAGCGGTAAACGTACAGAGTATGGTTTTTGGTAATTTCGGCGATGATTCCGGTACGGGAGTATGCTTTACTCGCGATCCCTCTACCGGTAAGAACATCTTTTACGGTGAGTATCTCATGAACGCCCAGGGAGAGGATGTGGTTGCCGGTATCAGGACACCGCAGAATCTTACCAGACTGAAGAAGGAAATACCTGTCATCTATTCCGAACTTGCAGGCCTGCGTGAAAAGCTGGAAAAGCATTACCGGGATATGCAGGACATAGAGTTTACTATTCAGCAGGGTAAGCTCTTCATACTTCAAACGAGGACGGGGAAAAGAACCGGACCCGCAGCGATAAGGACCGCTGTAGACATGGTGGCTGAAAAGCTCATTACCAGAGAAGAAGCGGTTTCCCGGATAAGCCCGGAACAGCTGGATCAACTCCTGCATCCTATGATCGATCCCAAAGCTAAGAAAAGTTTGAAGAGCCTTGCCCGGGGACTGAATGCGTCCCCCGGCGCCGCGTCCGGCCAGGTAGTGTTCGATGCAGCGTCAGCGGAGCTCGGGGCAAATGAGGGGCGCCGGGTCCTTCTGGTCAGACGGGAAACCTCCCCGGAGGATATCGGCGGTATGGACGCGGCGGAGGGAATCCTGACATCAACAGGCGGCATGACGTCTCATGCTGCTGTGGTCGCCAGGGGAATGGGAACCCCGTGTGTAGCCGGATGCAAGGAAGCGGTCATTTCCGCCAAAACCCTCAACATCGGCGGGAGGAAATTTAAAGAAGGTGATTGGATAACCATCGATGGATCGACCGGCGATGTTTTTGGTGAAGAGGTCAAGTTGACGCTGCCCAAGATCTCGGGTTATTTCAGGAAATTTCTCGGATGGGCGGACGAAATAAGACATTCCGCCGAACGGGAAGGGCTGAAAGAGAAGGGATTTAGAGTGCGGACCAACGCCGATCTTCCCAGGGATGCCCAGGTAGGTCGCAGTTTCGGCGCCGAAGGAATCGGCCTGTGCCGAACAGAACATATGTTCTTCGACGAAGGAAAGCTCGAGATCTTTCAGGAGATGATTGTGGCCGAAGACGCCGCTGCAAGGAAAAAAGTTTTAAAGAGGCTTGGTGTCCTTCAAAAGAAGGATTTCAAAGGGATCTTTAAAGCCATGGAGGGTCTTCCTGTTACAATCAGGCTTCTGGATCCGCCGCTCCATGAGTTTGTGCCCAAGACAAAGGAAGAGATTAAGGCGTTGTCAGAAAAGACGGGTGTGAGCCTGACAAAACTTAACGAAAAGATAGCCTCGCTCCACGAGCTCAACCCGATGCTCGGTCATAGGGGCTGCCGCCTGGGAATAACCTATCCTGAGGTATACGATATGCAGGTAGAAGCGATTATGAACGCCGCCTGCGAAGCGATCAGAACAGGGGTAAAAGTTCTGCCTGAAATAATGATACCTTTAATTGGAACGGCAAAAGAGCTCGAGATACTCAGATCGAACGCGGAGAAAGTAATCAGGAAGGTTTTTGAAAAGAAAAAGATGAAGGTCAGGTACGCCATCGGCACCATGATCGAAATTCCCAGGGCTGCCATAACGGCGGATAAGATCGCCGAGAAGGCGGATTTTTTCTCCTTCGGAACCAACGACCTTACCCAGATGGCCTTCGGCTTCTCGCGGGACGATGCGGGCGCTTTCCTGCCCGACTATCTGAAGGCGGAAATACTGGAGAGAGATCCCTTTCAGGGGCTGGACCGTGAAGGAGTGGGACAGCTTGTGGAATGGGGAATTCGCAGGGGGCGGTCGCGAAAGCCGGAGCTCAAAGTGGGAATATGCGGTGAGCACGGCGGCGATCCTCTCTCCATTGATTTCTGCTACCGGGTAGGAATGAATTACGTTTCCTGTTCTCCTTACAGGGTGCCGATAGCCCGGCTGGCGGCGGCCCAGGCCGTTATCGCCGAACGTTCCCAAAAGGGCTGACAGAGAGCTTAATATTCTGCGGAATATATATTTATGGTGACCGCGCAGGCCGTATTATACCTTGCCGCTTCTATTCTCAATCTGTTGCTCTGTTTCCTGGGTCCCTATCCCCTGACTGACATTCGTTCAGGCGATGCGCCGTATTTCGCGGTTCTCGCTCTTCACTTCCTTTGGGGTTTGCTGCTTCTCGTATCTCTGAAACGGCGATCTGGAAAAAAGCTTATCTCCCGGATGCCCGAATTTCTCGTTTCTCTTACCCTGCTGCTCTTTTTCTTTTCGTATATCTATGCCTTGAACGCCAATATGACTTATGTACAGCGTTTTGCCGCTGGAAGCGGGAATCTCAGGCTGGGACAGGATACACGGGAGGAGCGGATAATCGCTCTCATACGGTATATGCCGCTCATTTTTGCAGGTGTATTTGCATATTTCTCACCAAGGCTTGCTCAGAAAAAACTGCCGGGCAGCCTGATGCAGCCTCCGAAAGCGGTAAGGCTGTGGGCCCTTCTCCTGGTTCTGCTGAGCGCTTCTCTCGCCGCTTTTTCCTTCCCATCCTTTCTAAGCCTGGACGGCTTTCCGGTTCTCGCTTATATAGCTCTCGTGCCCCTGTTCATAGTAATAAGGGCCGTACCGTACTGGTGGGGAGTTTTTTATGGTGTCGTCTTCGGTGTATTCAAAACCCTGATAATAAATTACTGGCTCGGTACATACGATCTGGTATCACTGACGATCGTTATTATCGGTTTCTTCCTGATATACATACTTTTTATGCTTCCCGCAGTGTGGCTCTATAAACATTTACGGTGGGGACGGTTCCTCGTCTTTCCGCTGGCCTGGGTGGTCTTCGATTATCTAAGGTCCGTCGGCTTCCTCGGCTACCCATGGGGAGGATTGGGGACAAGCCAGTACAGTATTCTTCCTCTTATCCAGCTGGCATCCGTTACCGGAATATGGGGAGTAACCTTTGTAGTCGTTCTTGTCAATTCCGGCATTTCGGAAGCGTTTTATAACGGTCTTGCGAGGAGAAGCGGCGGTAAGGACAACGGACAGACCGGGCTCTATCCGCTCTATTTCTCTCTGGCGGTTCTCCTCCTGTCATTTATCGGGGGAAGCTTATTGCTGTGGCAGTGGGAAAGCAGAAGTTCCCGGGAGGAAGGGCGTGTAGTCAGGGTAGCCCTTATACAGCAGAATTCGGATCCGCGAAAGCACGACTACCGGCGCACATTGAACTCTCTCACCGCCCTGTCGAACCAGGCCGCGGCATCCGGTCCTGATCTGGTTGTCTGGTCGGAGACAGCCTTCCCCCCATGTATCAGCCGCTGGCGCCCGGTGGATCCGAAAGACCATCCGTATGCCAGGCTTGTGCATGAACTTCTCGATCACCAGAAGTCTCTCCGAACCTGGCTCTTGACCGGTAATGACGATTACACCCGGATACGGGATGAGTCGGGAAAAGAGATAAGGACGGACTATAATGCAGCTATTCTCTTCTCACCGGAGGGGGAGAGGGTAAGGACATACCATAAAATACACCTTGTTCCCTTTTCCGAATATTTTCCCTATAAGGATACCTTTCCCAAATTCTATGAGATGCTTAAAACGTTCGATGTCACCTTTTGGGCGCCCGGAGAGCAGCGGGTTATCTTCGACCATCCCCTCTTCTCCTTTGCCGTACCGATATGTTACGAAGATATCTTTCCATCGGACATACGCAAGTTTGTAAAGGATGGGGCGGAAGTGCTCGTTACTATTTCAAACGATTACTGGTCTCTAACCGAGATAGAGGCCAAGCAGCATTTCACCATCTCACTTTTTCGAACCGTCGAGAACCGGATTCCTCTCCTTAAAGCCGGCTCTTCCGGATTTACCTCTTATGTGGATGCTTCGGGAAGGTTGATATCCGGTCTGCCTTACTATACGGAAGCGTTTCTTATAACCGACGTGCGTCTCGAATCAGTCCGGAGGAATTCGACTCTTTACACCCGTTTCGGAGATTGGTTCCCCTTCGCGTCTTTGCTGGGAATATTCTGCCTGTTCGTAATTTACCTCGTCAGGGACAGATCAACGCGGAGAACGGCTTAATCAGTGTAAATTCCTACTTTTCCATATCCGGCTGCTCTTTTCCTGAATCAAAGATCGTGGCGCCTACCTGGTAACGGTTCAGGTCCACCTGTGCCCGGTACTCTTCCACATCTTTAAGCTCCCGCTCGATTTCCGGAAAGTGATAGATGAACTTGTCCTTTCCTTTCTGCTCGATTTCTCCGGTCCTCGCTGCCGCAAGACGATCCAGGACCTTAATTTTAAACTGGCGGGCTCTCCGGGGAGCTTCATCCGTTGAATCGGGTTTAACATCGTCAGGGTCTACAGCATCGGCGCTTCCGAGAACGTGAAAATAGATTTTCTTTCGGAGGTTATCTTTCTTTATCGAGTCGTTCTCCTTACGGTTACGCCGGTTTCTGATGAAGGGTATGAGGTAAAAAAGGGCTGAAAAGGCCAGCGGTACCAGGCCCAGAGCGATAATAATCAGGCCTTCCGGTGAATTAAGGTTCAGAGATTCCAGGAATTGATGAACATAGTGATAGATAAAAGCGAAGTCGATTCTTGTGCGTTCAACTATGCCTTCCGCAGTACGCACCAAATAGATAATCCTTTCGGGATTCAGTACAGCGTTGTACAGGAAATAGCTGCCGAAGAGAATATTGAAACCGTTGAGAAAAGTAATCCACCTGTCGGTCTTCTTCGGATTGCTGCTGAAAGGTATCAATTTCTTCTTTTCCGGCATGAGAAGCGGGAGACGGCTTGCCTTCTGCAGTTCTTCCTGCCTGGATTTCAGCAGCTCGGGGAAGAAGTAGATCAGAGAGCCGTTATCCGTTACCATGGGCTCGCCTTCCCACTCTAGCAGCAGGCGATTGAGCAGCTGGTGAGTCTCTTCCTCCTCCCTGCCGGTGATGACCATGAGCTCATCGAGAGTCAAAACCCCATTTCGGCTTCTTATAAAAGAGACAATGTGCGATTTCTCTTTTTCATTCAATTCACGGTTTACGTCTTCTTCACCGAAAACATAAGCAAAAATGGATTTATGGAGGCGCCTTCCCCTTTTACTGTAATTTCGCTGTTTGTAGGTTCCGGTCCCGCTGGTAAGCAAGATCCAGGTAAATATCTGGAAAGCGCGCATTGCCAGATAGAAGGAGAAGATACCGCCGCCTCGAGAGCTTCTTCCGCGGCCGGCCGCTGTCCCGGCTACCGAAGCCACGATTGCCAGAACCAGAATGAGCACGAAGAGGGCGAAATACCCCACCAGCATGACCATTATCCATACTTTGAAGAGGGTTGAGAGAACTTTGGATGCTACCTTCCAAAACCTCTGAAGGAAACGCCTTGCGCCGGGAGTGAAGCCTTTATACCGGCTTCGCATTCCATGGGGGAAATAGTAGAGGATCTCACCGGATTCTGTTGCCCGGAGATGCCCCCGGTATTCATCGCTAACCGCTTTTATAGTGTTTTCCACCTGGTATTTCGGAAGGCCCGTGGCGGAGATAAGATCGGCAATAGTGGATTCCCTGCGGCGCCTTCGTAAAGTGGTTACGAGTTTATTTTTGACTTTATTCTCGTTATAATCGTATACTTTCCTGGCTTGTGCCACATGAACCTCCTCAATAGTATAAGTTATCCAAAGGCCGGGGATAAATCAAGCAGTCGGTGTAAACTAAAAGCACTGCAGCCGGAGTATCTATTTTGCGAAAAAGCGACAAGCGTCAACCCCTGGTCATTCTCATCGCTCCTCCCGTGTACGACTTCGCACTCTTCGATCTCTTTATCAAACCTTACCCTCTCCTGAAATTGGGCAGAGCCTTTGCATCTTCCGGATACCGCGTCGAGCTTATCAACTGCCTGGACTACCGTAACGAGCTGAGCGAGCAACAGCTGGGTAAACCAAAAAGGAAGAGCAATGGCACGGGTAAATTTTTCAGGCAGCAGGCGGAAAAACCGGCCGTCCTGGCGGGAGTGCCGCGCCGCTACTCACGGTACGGTATTGTTCGTGACGCTGTCATTGACCGATTGAAGCAGCAGGATCTCTCCCGTCCATCACTGCTTCTTCTTACAACGGGCATGACCTATTGGTACCCGGGAGTCAGAGAGATCGTGGAGATCCTGCACAGCATGTATCCCGGCGTTCCTGTTGTGGCCGGAGGCATTTATGCCAGCCTGTGCGGGGATCACTGCCTTTCTACCATAGGACCGGACTACCTGGTGAAAGGCGCCGCACTGCCCGAATTGAACAGAATTATAAGCGGTCTTTCCCTCCCCGCAATATCCGCTCCCTCCGATGGTGACCTCCTGTTTATTCCCGGGCGCCTCTCCGATGCCGCCGTGGTGCGGCTGAATACAGGCTGCCCTTTCAGATGCGGGTACTGCGCTTCTCACGCCCTTTCCGGGGGTTTCTGCCCGGGCAGCGCAAGTTCCGTGTTTCGGCATATCAAAGGGATGCATGACCGTTTCGGGACCACGAACTTCGCATTCTATGACGATGCTCTCCTCACAGCCAAGAAAACTGCCTTTATGCCCCTCCTTCAAATACTCGTTGAATCAGGCATGGACCTGAACTTATACCTTCCCAATGCTGTACATCTGGCCGGGCTCGATCCGGAGTGTGCTCTTCTCATGAGGCAGGCTGGATTTCGGGAAGTGAGGATAGGATTCGAGAGCTCCGATCCTCGCTTCCACCGGGTCATGGACGAGAAATTGAAAGTTCCGATGCTCGGTGAAGGGATAGAGATTCTGAGGAGCGCCGGTTTTCAGGGACATGAAATCTATGTTTACGTTATGGCCGGACTTCCCGGCCAGTATTGGGAAGAGGTGGAGGAATCCATCCGGTTTGCAGCATCTTTCGGCATCCGTATCAGCCTGGCGGAATACTCACCGGTTCCCGGGACGAGACTCTGGACTGAGAGTGTCCGGTGCAGCAGGTATCCTCTCGAAGAAGAACCCCTCACCCATAATAACAGCGTTATTCCTCTGGAGTGGAACGGATTCACCGCCTCCGATCTGCAGAGATTGAAGGAGCTTTCTCATAACCTGTCCCCTGCTCAATAGGACAGTGTCGAGTTTAATATCGGGCAGCTATTCCGCGAGTGCAGCGAATTCGTCGACCCTTTCAGCCACTGTACCGAGACTCCGCTGCCAGAATAAAGGTTTTTCTATATCGAATCCCAACTCCCGGGTTACATCTATTGCGCCCGCGCGTCCGGTGCTTAGAAGGACCTTCCTGTACCTGTCCCTGAAGGATGCGCCTTCCTGTTGGTATATCGAGTGGAGCCCCAATCCGAAAAGCAGGCCGAAGGCATAGGGAAAGTTGTAGAACGCCAAACCTGCGCTGTAGTAGTGGCTCTTCACCGCCCACATATACGGATGACGGTTGTTTTCATCGAGAGCTTCACCGTAGGTTCGACTCTGGGCGTTCAGCATCATCTGATTGAGCTCATCGGCGGAGAGCTCCCGCTCTTTCCGTTTTTCGAGAAGCTCCGATTCGAAGTAGAAGCGTGAGAGAATGTCCACCACCACCTGGGTGGCGTCTGCGAGCAGCACTTCGAGAAGGGCGAGTTTTTCATCACCCCCGGAGCTCCGGATCGCCGTGTTGAGTATAAGATGCTCACAGAATATGGAAGCGGTTTCCGCCAGGGTCATGGGATAGTCCCTGTGAATGAAGGAGAAGTCTTTAAGGACATGATGGTGGTAGGCATGGCCTAACTCATGGGCCAGGGTGGTGACCGAAGAGAAGGAACCGTCGAAATTGCAGAGGATTCGTGATTCCTTGACTTCCGGAATATCCATGCAGAAGGCGCCGCCGACTTTTCCGTCTCTCGGTTCGGCGTCGATCCACTGCCCTTTAAATGCCTGTTCGGCAAAATTTCCCAACTCGTCCGAAAAGGAGTAGAACTGCTCCGCTATGAAAATTTTTGCCTCTTTGAATGTCCATGTGCGCACAGCGCCGCCGACAGGAGCGAAGATGTCGAAGAAAGCGAGCCCGGACAACCCCAGGCATCGCGCTTTTCCCAGAAGGTAACGCCGGAATATGGGAAGCGATTCTTCCATTGCGCCGATCATTGCGGCTAAAACCTCCCGGTTAATCCGGGATTGGAAGAGGGATTTCACCAATGTATTTTCATATTTTCGCCTGTTGTTCAGGGTAACGGTAAAGCCTTTGACGCCGTTTAAGGCGTAAGCCAGAGGCACTTTCATTTTTTCCAAAGCGTCCAGCTCTTTATGATAGGCTTTTTCCCGTACTTCCCTGTCCTTATGATAGGCGAATCCCCTTAACTGGCTTAAGGTCTTCTCCTCTCCTGACTCCTCGTCCCACACTGCTTTCAAAGAAGCGGTAACAGCCTCCTGCAGCCTTGCCCAGGCGTCCGCGCCCGACCGGGAAAGATCCTCGGCCAGGTCTTCCTCCGTTTCAGACATCTGCCTGTCGCTGAGGTAGACCTGTTCATCAATGAAAAGACGGTAATCCTGAAGATCGGCCTGAGAAAGAATTTTTCGATCAATATGGGACAGTTTATTTCTGAAAACCACGGCGGATCTCTTTAGAGAAAGATTTAGCTCTTCGAGCTCGTTGATCCTCTGCAGAGCCGTCTGGTTATAAGTGTCTGTTGAGTAAAATCCGTATGCGAAGGCGAAAAGCCTCAGGTAGAGGTCGGCCAGCCGATTGTACCGATCTATATATTCCCGGATCCATTCATACCCGCAGGTACCGGCTTCCCTGTTCACCCACTGCTCAAATGTCCGGGATTCTTCTTTAAATTTTAGTATATCCTTTATATATTCCCCGCTCTTCAATTCCGGATAAACCGTTTCCATCTGCCAATGGGGCAAACGGTCCACCCCGGCTTTTTCCTGTTCAGTATTCATTGCAATTCCCTCCTGTTTCCTGCATAGGTGCTTACGCGTAAATTTCTTTATAAAGCATGAGAACGCTCTTTGCAACCTGGGTTATTTATGTTATGGTACGAATCGTGAAAAAGGCTGAGAAGGTATCAGAGTTCAGCGGTAAAGTCGAAAAGGCTTCATCGGCTCAGAGTAAGGGCAGGAGCGGAATAGGTGCTGCGTCTGCGAATCTTACCAATGCAGAGATTAAGAAGCTGCTGGAAAAAGCCCTCATCCGGTTCGAAAACTGGAAACTTCAAATGGAAACCAATCCCAATCCCCGGATGGTGCACGGGCTTAAGAATATAATATCGATTATCGATACCCTCACAAGCATCTCTGAAATGAAGATGCGTTACTCCTATAAGACCCTTTCCAGGCAGATGTCCCTTCTTATAGAGAGTGTAGCGAAGCTGAACGTTTCCATCACGGATTCGTTGGTGGAAGATGATCTTATCGACGAGAAGGAAGAAGAGACAATTAACCGGCAGATGATGTCTGTAATTCAACGAACAGTAGAGCTGATACGTATTGTCCAGCAGGCTTTCGGAGTTCGTCAGAGGCTGATTGACAGCCAGGAAAACCGCTTAAATGTGATCGAGGAAATGGCAAAAACCGATGGAGAGGAATAGATCGAGAGGAAAGGAGAATATGAAGGAAACAGCGGATATATTCAAGAAGTGTTACGATTTCGAAGAAGCCATCAAAGCCCGCGAGGAAGGCATATATCCCTTTTTCCGACCCATTGAAAAAAACAAGGGATCTAAAGTCGTTATCGAAGGAAGAGAGCTGATTATGGCCGGTTCCAATAACTATCTCGGACTCGCCGTCGATCCGAGGGTTAAGGAAGCCGCCCAAAAAGCGATAGAGGATTACGGTACCAGCTGTTCCGGTTCCAGATTCATGAACGGCACTTTTGCCCTTCATGAAGAGCTCGAAGAGCTTCTCTCCGATTTTATGGGAAGAGAAGCCACCCTGTGTTTTACAACGGGATACCAGACAAATTTGGGTTCCATCGCGGCACTCGTCGGGCGTAATGAGCACATTGTAACAGACAAGTACAACCATGCCTCCATTGTGGATGGAATATTTCTTGCCATGGGGATACACCGCAAGATTAATGTTCACCGCTTCAATCATAACAGCCTCAAGGATTTAGAGAAGAAACTCTCTTCCATTCCGGACGGCGAGCCCAAGCTGATCGTGACAGACGGGGTGTTCAGCATGGAAGGAGACATCGTAAAGCTCCCGGAAATGAAAAGACTTGCGGACCGCTACGGCGCAAGAATCTATCTCGATGAGGCCCATGCCATTGGTGTGATAGGAGCTACGGGAAGAGGGACGACAGAGCATTATGGTGACAGCACCCTGGCAGATCTAATAATGTGTACTTTCTCGAAATCCTTCGGGTCCATCGGCGGGTTTGTGGCGGGCGATGCCGATATCATAGACTACATAAAGCATTTTGCCAGATCTCTGATATTCAGTGCCAGTATGCCCCCGGCGAATGTCGCCGCGGTGATGGCTGCGCTCAAAATCCTCGAGCAGGAGCCCGACAGGGTTCAGCGGCTTCAGGAGATCGCCGTAAAAATGCTGGTGGGTTTCAAAGCCATGGGTTTCAACATCGGTACGGCGGAGACACCCATAGTGCCTCTGATTATAGGAGATTTTGACAAGACGTTTCTCCTATGGAAGGCGTTTTTTGAAAACGGGGTATATGTCAATCCCGTTGTAAGCCCGGGAGTACCTCCCAATCGCTGCATGATCAGGACTTCTTACATGGCGATCCACACGGATGAGGAGCTGGATCTCATTCTCGAAGTAGCGGAAAGAGAAGCGCGGAAATTAGGTATTATTGAATAGTTTGCCGGAAATTTTCTGAAGCGTTCTCCGGAGAGTATCCTTCTCCTTTTCAGCATTGCATGCATCACTTTGATGGTCGAAAGTTTGGCTGAAAGAATATACAGCTTCCTCTAGGCGTTTTAAATTCTTCATTTGCAGCGGCAGTATCTCCTGAAACCAGCTTCCAAGTTTTTTGCGTGAGAGTATTTCTTCCGCCATTTCAATTACCAGACCGAGGTGATGCAGGCAGAAACCCCTGGAGGATTTCACAATTTCTCTGAACTCATCGTCTTTTTGCCAGAGATACACCAGGGTAAAGGCATATCTCTTGAGAGCGGCTTTCATTCTATCACATATCAGACATTCGGCGTTCTGGGTTTCTATGAAATTCACGAAACTTCGTGATAGCCCTTTCTTATATGGACCCGGGGAATCTTTCTTTTGCCCGGGTCCTTTCAGCCTGGCCTTGTTCAGGAGCCGCTTCTGAAGGGGTTCGAGCTTTTCAATAAGTTCGTGAAGATGGGTTTGGGCCATCAATGCCAGACCCAGGCGGTTTCTCCCCTTGAAAAGAAGCGTAAAGTGATGGGGGCAGAATCCGCTCTTATTGACCTGAACGCGCATTTCCGGCGCCATGACCGAACTACCGAGAAAAAAATCGATATAACGTTTTTCCGCCTTTTCCTCGAGGATGCAAAGCGGGCACTCCCCTTCTTCTTCGTACGCGTCGCAAACGGGTATTGTTTCCAGCTGGTATTTCATGGTTACAATATATGAGATTCCTGAAGATTTGACAAAGCAGGGGTATGGTACATAATGGTAAACAGGAGATAAAAATATGATTAAAAACCTTATGGATATTGCCGGAACACAGGCGGGATTGACACTGATTATTGTTGTCTTTATCTCTATCGGTTTTATCCTGGGAATATTTGCAGGTTATTTTTTAGGATTTTTATTCGGCCGTTCCACGGGTAAAAAGCTCAATTCTCTGAAAGGATCCATCGATTCCCTTAATCTGACTCTTAAAAAATTTCAATTACGTGTGAAGCAGTAGAAGGAGTAGGGTAATGAGAGGGCATTTTTTATTATACACTGCTGCCCTCCTGCTCATTTTTTCTGCCTGCACAAAGGAAGCTTCCGATGACCTGGGGGATGTACGAGCCGTCACCCTTGATGGCCGAAAGGTCCTTCTGCATGCCGATAAAACGTGGGAGTACGGTGACTTCACCATACCCTATTTTGTCAATCAATCAGAACCGGAAAGCTATCAGGACTTGAATATTGAAAACCTTCTTTCCTGTCGAGTCGCGGAGGTTGTTGATGGAGATACGATAAGAGTGCACTTTGATCATCCGCCGATCTTTCTGAATGAGGAAGAAGCAATTCGGCTGTTGGGAGTTGATACACCGGAGACGACCCCTCCGGAGTATTATGGTAATAAGGCGGAAAAATTTACCAGCGAATCGCTTCTCAATAAAAATGTGTATTTAGCTTTCGATTATCGTTTATACGACGACCATAGCCGCTTATTAGCCTATGTTTATAAGGAAGACGGGAGCTGCTTCAACTCAGAGCTCTTGAGCGAAGGCTTTGCATGGCTATATCATCAAAACGACAAAATCCTATTCTATGGGGAATTCGAGGTCCTTGAAGACACCGCGCGAATTGACAGGAAAGGTCTCTGGGCTAACCAGCCCGACAAAGTCTATATACTGCGTGTTTTCAACAGTGGATATAAGGAGTACGTTGAAATGGTTAACGGCAGTAAATATCCTGTGGATCTTTCCGGATGGATGCTGAAGGATGAAGACGGCTCGGAAATCGATCTTAAGGATATACTATTAAAGCCTGACGCCTCAGTCAGGATATACAGCGGTAAGGACGGGGTCGAAAATCCGCCCGAGGCCTACTACTGGAAAGAGAAAGAGAAAAACATCTGGAATAACGACGGCGAGACTGCAAGACTCTATAACTCGCAAGGTGAGATGGTGTCTGAATACAGTTATCCCTGATATTGCTCCTAAAATCAAAAACACACCCCTAAAATATACTTGTATTGTTTTTATTAGGGGTGTATAATAGACATAAATAGCCGTTTACAAGTGGCTTTTATGGAAAGATTTATTGAAGCAAAAATAAAAACATGGTACACAAAAAAGGGAAGAAAACCACTGGTTATTAGAGGTGCAAGACAGGTTGGAAAATCCTGGCTTGTGCGGCAATTTGCCCGGCATCATAATCTTCAGCTCTATGAGGTGAATTTAGAAAGAAATTTAAAGCTGCAAAGCCTTTTTCAAAACCAAAATATTGATGATCTTTTACGTGAATTTGAGTTTATCTGCAGGAAAGGCCCTATAAAGCCCTGGGATAGTTTAGTCTTTATAGATGAAATCCAGGCAATACCCGCAGCTTTGCAGACCCTGAGATATTTTTATGAAGATTATCCTGACTTACCTGTTATCGCTGCCGGTTCTTTATTAGAATTTACTCTTGCCAAACATACTTTTTCGATGCCGGTTGGCCGGATTGAATACATTTTTATGGGTCCTGTGTCTTTTGAGGAATTCTTAAATGCTCAAGAAGAAAAGCAGCTTTCAGAGTATCTATTATCTTTTCAAATAAAGGATTCCATGCCTCAAGCAGCCCATGAAAGGCTTCTTCAATATCAACGAGAGTATCTCCTGTTGGGCGGCATGCCTGAGGCTGTTCAGCATTATATCGAAGACAAAGATATGAAAAAGTCGATTGAAATACAACAGGCAATAATAGAGACTTATCGGGATGATTTTTCCAAATATGCGAATCAAAGTGAATTGGTAAGACTGCAGAAGGTTTTTGATGCTGCACCTCTAAGGGTTGGTGAAAAATTCAAATATGCGTCTATTGATGCTAATGAAAATTCGCGAGAGCTTAAAAGAGCTGTTGAGCTTTTAACAAAAGCAGGGCTTATTCTAAAGGTTTTTCATACAGATGCTTCAGGCATTCCCTTGCGAGCCACTATACACAACAGAGTATTTAAGGTCTATTTCCTTGATTGCGGTTTAATGAACCGCATATGCGGGATAAATTGGTTGTCTTTGTCTAGTTTAAAAGCACAAAGGTTTATAAATGAAGGTAAAATGGCAGAACAGTTTATTGCCCAACACCTTTGGTATAGAAAAAGCAATGAGAGCCCCTTCCTTTGCTATTGGCTGCGGGAAGGACGCTTAGGCAATGCAGAGGTCGATTTCTTAATACAGAATAATGATTTAATTATCCCTATTGAAGTGAAAGCAGGAAAAAGCGGAAGATTAAAATCGCTTCAACAGTTTGTATTCCAGAAAAAGGTTCCTTTGGCTGTACGTTTTTATTTAGGGTTACCATCAAAACAGCATGTCTCTTATACAATACGTGCCGGCACTGCAAATGAAGCAGTTGATTTTATTCTTTTATCTTTGCCCCTCTATTTTATTGAACAGCTTCCTCGACTTCTTCAAGAAGAGCAGATAAAATAAAGATTAAGGAATTTACGCCACCGCTAAATCTCAACACATTACCTAATGTATTGATAATCTAAGAAGGAGCAGGTATAGTGTGGTTATTGAGGATCATTCCATGAAAGAAGGCATGGACGAAACCATATATGTAGATAGCAACCTGGGAAAGAGGCTGGAAAAAATACGAAGAAGTGAATCCCGGTGCCTGCTGTTTAAAGGAAAAAAAATTCCTCTCGTTGCCAAGGTTACGTTGGGAAGGGACAAGGCCAACGGGTTGGTCATCGAAGACAAGATGATTTCACGATTTCACGCGGTTATTCAGAAGATCAAGTCTGACTACTTTATCAAGGACCTGGGCAGCACTAACGGGACCTATGTCAATAAAAAGCTCGTGCCGAAAGACAGGTATGCCAAGCTTCATGCCAGGGATGTTATCCGTCTCGGCCGTACCGATATCTCTATCGGTTGAAAAAATCAGTAATTTTATAACCCCATCATGAAACGGAAGGTCCTGTCTGTGAAGTCAGGGATATCTTCATGGGTAAAATCCGGGTAGATTACCATTTCTTTGGGGGACTCTATCTTGTTGTATGCTGCGAACTGGGTGGAAGGAGGACAAACGTCGTCCATTAATCCAGTCGCCATCAGCACATCCGCCTTTATTCTCGGCGCAAGGTGCTGTATATCGATGTACCCCAGGCGTTCAAAAATTTCATCTTCCCTCGAATGGGCGGGATCGAATAGCTTAAAAAAATCCTTCAGTTCACCATAGGCCTTTTCCGCCAGGTCCATCTCCCAAACCCTTCGGTAGTCGGAGAGAAAAGGAAAGGTGGCGGACGCTTTTTTTAAACCCGGGGTCAGGGCGGCACATGCCAGTGTTAGTCCGCCCCCCTGGGAGCCTCCGAGTGCGCCGACGCGATTTTCATCTACATCCTCCATGGCCATGACAATACGGGCAAGTTGGGCGGTATCGAGGAATATCTGCCGGTAGAGGAGCTTCTCGGGGCTGTCTCCCAATCCCCGTATTATATGTCCGCGGAGGGTATTGCCGGCCACACCCCCCACATCTTCCGACGATCCACCCTGCCCGCGGCAGTCGAGGGCGGCCACGGTAAACCCCATTGCGGCGTAACCGAGTTTATTGTACCAGGTTCCCGCATTGCCCGAGTATCCATGGAACATAAGAACTGCGGGATGCGGTTCGGCGGCTTCCCCGGGTCGAAGGAACATCGCATGAATACGGGCGCCCCCTGTTCCTGTAAAGTACATATCGAAGCAGTCGGCGAAAGGAACGGAGAAAGAGCTGGGAATGAGCTCAAGATTGCTTTCCACCCGGCTCATTTCTTCCAGGGATTTCCGCCAGAATTCATCGAAATCTTCAGGCCTGGGATTGGTACCCTTGTAGAGTTTCAACTCTTCGAGAGGCATATCTAATACCGGCATTGATTACTCCTTGAAACCCTGGATCGACAGGATAATTGGGACAATACAGAGACCAATTCCGCTTGTCAAGACTTCGGAGGCGGACAATCCGTCGGATGCAGATATACAGCGCTTGTATTATAACTACAGGGCTAAGGGATTTATACCTCTAGAATAAAGAAATACGCAGCTCAATATAGGGAATTTCTCCATTGTAATAGTGTAAAATGCTGGTATAATTTGAAGCATAACTATAAAAACCCCAAGATTGTTTATATACAAGTTTTTTTCTTGTCCTTTGGCTTTTTCTCTATGCATTTAGGTACTACGTAGGATTGGATGTGAAGAGGAGGCT
>CBDUZM010000017.1:0-17168 GCA_965371685.1 uncultured Spirochaetaceae bacterium
ATTCTCATTTCCATCTCATGGAGATGGAGATAAGGGGAATAGATATTTATCAACTTCTCGATTCACTATTTCGGGAATCACTTGTATATGGCCTGGATATCGGTGTCGATGAAAAAAATTGGGAGAGAAGACTGGAGCTGACCGACCGATTTCCGTCGTTGTATATCACCGCAGGATTGTCCCCTGCCTGCGCAGATGACCCTTGTTGGCGTTCGAAAATAGAAAAAATACCGGAATGGGCTTCGCATCCGAAGGTAGCGGCAATCGGTGAGATCGGACTGGATTGGCACTGGGATTACGCCACCCGGTCAGAGCAAATGGAGTTGTTCGAGAAGCAGCTTCGGCTTGCGGATGAATTGAGCCTCCCTGTAATAGTACATAACCGCAACGCCGATGAAGATATCTACAGGATCGTATCCGGGGTGAAACCGGGGAAAGGAGGGGTTTTACACTGCTTCTCTTCGAGCCACGATTTCGCTGTGAGAATGATGGATCTTGGGTTCAGCATTTCTTTCGCCGGCAACCTGACTTATAAAAGATCCGGGGAGCTGCGCGATGCGGCTGTAAAAATACCGTTGGCAAGCTTGTTGGTAGAAACGGATTCTCCCTACCTTGCACCCCAACCGATGAGGGGTAAGACGAACCATCCGGGTCATATTCGCTATACTTATCAACTCATCGCAGAACTGAGAAAAATTCCCGTACCCAGTCTTGCAAATGCGGTGGCGGCAAACTTCAGAAATCTGTTTGGCGTATGAGTCATTCCGGGAGCGGAATGACTTATTCCGGCTGGCTTTCGGGGATTCTTTTGCGTATAAGATAACCTGCCTTAAGCGTTTTATCGGTCTGAAGATAAGCTGTTTTACCGTGATCCGCTTTTTCCACTCTCTCTTTGTTCTCGTTCAACAGGGAGAATCCGCGATCTTCCATAGACAGGATGTCGAAGCCCACGTATTCCAGTGTATCCTTCTCTCGTATCTGGTTCTTGACTGAAAGAAGATATGTATTCTCCGATACCTTGTCCTCAATACCCCCCAGAAAGATGTACGGCCTGATATACGATGCAAACGTGGGGGTTTCTATCTCGTCTTTCTTGAAGTAGAAACCGGTGGAAAACTCCCTGTGACTCACCTTGCCAAGCTCATCCTTATAGGCGGATAGGTTTTCTACGGGTTTTCCTTCCAGGCTGTCGAGGGATTTGCGATAAGCCCTGGCGGTGACTGCCGTGTAGTAAATCGATTTCATACGGCCTTCGATCTTCACTGCGTCCACGCCCGCCGCTTTCAAGTCGGCAAGATGATCGATCATCCACAGGTCTTTCGAGGAGAGAATCGTAGTAAATCCATCGCCTTCCACCACCGGGTAGTATTCCCCTCTGCGTTCCTCTTCCTCGAGTACTCGGTACTGCCATCGACAGGAATGGGCGCAGTCTCCCCGGTTTGCTGAGCGATTTGCCATATAGCGGCTTAAAAAGCAGCGGCCGGAGTATGCAAGGCACATGGCGCCGTGCACAAATACTTCGAGTTCGATATCCACTTTCTCATTAAGAGCAGCAATTTCATCCAGACTCATCTCCCTGCCGAGTATTATTCTTTTAAAACCCATGTCCCGGTACATTTTGGCTGCTTCAGAGTTGATACAGTTCGCCTGGGTGCTGAGGTGGAGTTCGGTTTCCGGGAATCTTTTTTTAATCAGCTGTAAAACCCCGATATCGGAAATAATGAAAGCGTCGAAGGGATAATGGGCGAGGTAATCAAACTGCTCCTCCAGAGCTTTTAGGTCCTCCTGGTGAAAGTAGATGTTCAAGGCGCCGTAAAGCTTCTTGCTTCCCTTGATTCTCAGGATTTCTCTGTACTCATCGGAGTTAAAATTTTCCGCTCTGGCTCTGAGAGAAAAGCTCTTAACGCCGATATAGGCGGCGTCTGCCCCATAGAGATAGGCGTATTTCAGTTTGTCGAGATTCCCTGCCGGGGAAACGAGCTCCACGATACTTCCTCTGTATTTATAAACTGCTTCTGGTG
The DNA here is from genome assembly GCA_965371685.1 of uncultured Spirochaetaceae bacterium. GTDB lineage: Bacteria > Spirochaetota > Spirochaetia > SZUA-6 > CAZLRN01 > CBDUZM01. Next base: position 2,022 of record CBDUZM010000017.1, read on the forward strand.
ATTACAGGGTATGCGGCGCCTAACGGTATGTCAACAGCAGCGGGCGGACGGATCGGGTAAATATCTCTGCCGGATGACATTTTCAAAGATACAAGCTATATTCCCTCTATGCGAAGTGTGATTCAAAGGGTATCCCGGGCTGAAGTCACCATAGAGGGAAAAATAAAAGCCAGCATCGGAAAGGGACTCCTGATTTTACTCGGAATAGAAGATGCCGATACCAACGAGGATGCGGCCTGGCTTACGGCAAAGATAAGCCGCCTGCGGATTTTCAACGACGATGACGGCGTCATGAACCTTTCCGTCAGGGATAGGAAAGGCGATGTCATGGTCATCAGTCAGTTTACCCTATATGGAAGCGTGAAGAAGGGAAATAGACCTTCCTACAACAGGGCATCCGGGCCTGAAACAGCCATACCTCTCTATGAATCGTTTGTTAAGAGAATGGAAGAAGAGTTGGGAAAACCTGTTGCTACAGGAGAATTTGGCGCAAGGATGCAGGTATCTCTCATAAATGAAGGCCCTGTTACCATTATGATTGACACAAAAAATCCGGATTGAAAAGGTCTAAAAGACCTTTTCCGTCACTTCCTCCATCCTCCCTACCAGGTGAAACGCTATTCCCTTTTTAACATGGTCGGGGATCTCGTCGAGATCTTTTTTGTTCCGGGCGGGAATTATGATTTCTTTGATTTTGCTTCGTTTTGCCGCGATGGTCTTTTCCTTGAGACCCCCGATCGGAAGCACCAGGCCGACCAGGGAAAGCTCTCCTGTCATGGCAAGGCTTTGCCGAACCTTCTTATTACGCGCAAGGGAAAGAAGGGCTGTTGCCATGGTTATTCCTGCAGAAGGACCGTCCTTCGGTGTTGCACCTGACGGTATATGCAGGTGGATCTGGTGTTCTTCAAAGAAATTCCTCTCGATTCCGAAACTTCCGGCTACCTGTCTTACATAGGTGTAGGCTATGCCCGCGGATTCCTGCATTACATCTCCCATCTGCCCTGTAAGCTTGAATCCCTCTTTGCCGGGATTAGCGACAGCTTCGATAGTGAGAGTGGCGCCGCCGAGGGATGTCCATGCAAGACCGATAGCCATTCCCGGTTTAATAATTTTCTGCAGTTCGTCTTCCGTAAAAACAGGATTTCCCAGATAATCGACAAGTTTTTCTTCCGTTATGGCCAGGGGTAGTTTTATCTCCTTGAGAACTAGCTGCTTGGCAATTTTACGATGAATTTTGTTCAATGACTTTTCGTAGTTCCTAAGTCCTGCCTCCCTTGCATAGTCTCTCGCAATAGCGAGCAGGGTTTTACGATCATATTTGATATCGTTTTTAGAAAATCCTGTCTTTTCGAGAGATTTAGGTATGAGATATTTTTTCGCAATGGCGAGTTTTTCTTCATCGATGTAGCCGGAAAGCCGGATTACTTCCATCCTGTCTACCAGTGGGCTTGGTATTGTATCGAGGGTGTTGGCTGTTGTAATGAACAGGATCTGCGATACATCGAAAGGCAGGTCAAGGTAATGATCGCGGAAGGCTATGTTCTGTTCCGGATCCAGAACTTCGAGAAGAGCCGACGACGGATCGCCTTGAAAGGAAGCTCCGAGTTTATCGATTTCATCTATCATGAAGACAGGGTTCTTTTTCTTGACGATTTTTAACCCCTGGATGATTTTCCCGGGCATTGCTCCTACATAGGTTCGCCGATGTCCTTTGATTTCAGCCTCGTCTCTCATGCCGCCTACTGAAAATCGGAAGAATTTTTTCTTCAAGGCGCGGGCAATCGACTTTCCTACAGAAGTTTTGCCCACTCCGGGGGGGCCTACCAGACAGAGTATGGAGCCTTTGGTATCGCGCTTCAACTTCCTGACTGCCATATACTCGAGAATTCTTTCCTTGACATCCTGAAGCCCGTAATGGTCCACATCGAGTATCCTCTTAGCCCGATTCATGTCGATTTTTTCAGGAGGAGGGTCCTGCCAGGGAAGGGATGCTATGGTCTCCAGGTAATTTCTTGTAACAATGAATTCGGAGGAGTTCGGATCCATAAGGGAAAACTTTTCGAGCTCCTGATCGGCCTGTTCCTTTACCTCTCCTTCGAGCTCCATTTTGGTAAAAATATCCTTTAGGCGCTGGTATTCCTGGGTTTTGGCATCGGTGGGCATACCGAGTTCTGTCTTTATGGCCTTCAGCTGCTCTTTTAGAAAGTATTCTCTCTGGCTTTTACTTATCTTTTCGTTGATCTGCTTTTCTATCTTTTTTTGAATCTTGATGAGTTCATGCTCTTTTTTTATAAAGATAAGGACATGCTCCATGCGCTTACGCACGTCCAGGTTTTCCAGAACTTTCTGCTGTTCCGTCCTGTCTATATTGAGAATCGAGGTTATGAAATCGGCGATCTTACCCGGGTGATCAATATTTACCATGTTGAGCCGCATCTCTTCCGAGAAAAGAGGGTTGTCCTCGGAGATCTGCTTCATCTCTGTAATGAGCGCTCGTGTCAGAGCCTTAACCTCATCAGACCTGTCATTTTCATCCTCGAGATATTTTACCGCCGCTGATAAAGGCGGGCTCTCGTTGATGAATTTCATTACCTTGAAACGTTTGATAGTAGATATAAAAATATTCTCTCCGCCATCCGGGAGATTGATTTTTTTAACGATTTTCGCTGCTGTCCCCACCCGCCAGAGGTTATCTGAGGTAGGATTTTCATTTTCGCCGTCCTTCACGAGCAGTAAACCGATAAAGCTGTCTCCTTTTAAAGACTGCTCCACAACCTCTATTTCATTTCTGGAAACAATCATCATGGGAGTTAGGATTCCAGGAAAGAAAGGTCTTCCGCTGAGAGGAAGGATGTGGAGCCTGTTTGGAAGAACGAGATCGGCTGGAACTATCTGTTTATTTGACATCGGTCTTTTCCTTTGTATCAAGTTAACTATGCTTACCCAATCTGTCAAGAATTAATATAAATATAAGATATACATCTATGCTTTACAAATAAGCTGCTTTGTGCTTGAATAGGTTTGCTTTACATGTTCAGACACTCTGTCACTCAAGCTATTGTTCTTCATACTCATCGATTCGGCGAGATACATAAGAGTGTTACTCTCCTCACCAGGGACATGGGTATTGTAACGGCTATTGCTCACGGCGCCTTGAAAACAAAGAGCCGGCTGAGGAGTTTGACCGATTCCTTTTGCTGCTCCAGGACTTATCTCTATTTCGAACCGGTCAAGGGCACTTACAAGATAACAGACATGGTTCCTATTTCTTACTTTGAAGGTCTCCGTGACAGTCTCGATCGATACTATACCGCCTCTCTCTGGACAGAAGTTGTCATTAAATCGTTTGCCGGAGGAGAGATTGATTCCCGGGTCTACGATCTATTAAAGAGCTGTCTGACCTTTCTGGAAAAGATCGAGGAAGACAGCATTGATACGCTTTCGCTCCAGTTTCTCTGGCGGTATCTGATGATTATGGGTTTCAGCACAGACCCAAACAGCTGCTCGCAATGCAGCCGCAGTCTTAAACAGGAGGAAAATGCCTATTTATGCGGTTCTCCGCCTTCTTTTTTCTGCCGTCTTTGTCAGGGAAACGAAAGGTTGATCTTAACCCCCGGGGCCAGAAGATTTCTCTCCTTTACTACAGGTAAGCCTTTAAAGCAGGTTCTCATGTTTTCTCTGGACCGTGATTCCCGTGTAAAACTCAAGGGTTTGCTCTATGAACTGCTTCAACAGGTGCTCGAAACAAGTTTAAACAGCATCGAATGTATTAAGGGGATGGTATGAGAATATTTACCGGATTACCGCTGCCCGGAAGCGCTGCCGGGCTTCTGGATGACTGGATGGAGAACTGGCGATCCGATTTCCCCAACCTCCGTGTCGTTAAGGCAGTCAATCTGCATCTAACCGTCTATTTTTTTGGTGAAAAACGTCAGGAGGAAGTAGAGGATATAAAGAACAGCCTGGGGCGTTTGCAGTCCGATCCGGTGGACATATTGCTTGGAGGCGTCGGTCGATTTCCTCCAAAGGGAATACCGAGGGTATTCTACCTTGGTATCGATAGGGGAAAGGATGGAGTGCTTGCCGTTTACCGTTCCTTTATGGATATTATAACTCCTTTGGGTTACCTGGAAGAGAGGAAGGAATTCATACCCCATATCACTTTTGCACGCAGTAAAAAACATTCCTCAACCGTCTCACTTCCACCATCCCCGGACTGCAGGGGTTTATCCTTAAAGCTGGATCGATTCATTCTCTATGAATCCAGACTCGGTCCCTCCGGTCCTGACTATATCCCTATCAAGACCGTTCTGCTCAAGACGGAAAAGAACAAATAACACCATATTATTACAGGGGGCGATGATATATGCAGGCAGCCTTTTTAATTAGAAAAAAAAGGGATGGAAAGATCCTCACCGAGGAAGAGATCCGTTTCCTTATCAATGGGTATGTCGGGGGTGATATTCCTGATTACCAGATTTCCGCGCTGCTTATGGCTGTGTACTACAGGGGTATGAACTTCGAAGAGGCAGGTTTCCTGACAAGGGCTATGCTGGAATCCGGCGATGTCATAGACCTTTCTGATATTAAGGGACCGCTTATTGACAAACATTCAACGGGAGGTGTCGGCGATAAAGTTTCTCTCATATTGGCGCCGCTTGCAGCTGCCTGCGGGATCAGCGTTCCTATGATGAGCGGACGATCCCTGGGGCATACGGGGGGTACACTGGACAAGCTCGAATCTATACCGGGGTATCGAACAGACTTAACGGTGGAACACTTTACGGAAGGAGTGCGGAAAACAGGGTTTGCCATGACCGGGCAGAGTGAAACGATTGTTCCGGCCGATCGGAAGATGTACGCGCTGAGAGATGTCACCGCTACAATAGAATCTGTTCCTCTTATTACGGCCAGCATTCTATCAAAGAAAATCGCAGAAGGCGCCGAAGGATTGGTATTCGATGTCAAGACGGGCGCCGGTGCTTTTATGAAGACTCTTGATGATGCGAATGAACTTGCTCATTCCCTATATAAAACGGGAAAATCCCTCGGTAAAAAAGTCTCAGTCGTGATTACCGGTATGGATGACCCCCTGGGAAATATGGTCGGTAATTTTCTCGAGGTGCGTGAGGTCATTCAGAGCCTCAACGGGGAAGGCCCCGACGAACTTATGGAGGTGACCTTCCGCTTGACAGCGAGGATGCTGCTGCTGGGAGGCATCAGTACTTCTATTCAAGAAGCGGAGGAACTATGCCGCCGCCGGATAAGCGATGGCTCCGCATGGGAGAAATTTTGCGAGAACGTGAAATTTCAAGGCGGCGATCTGAACGTTATTAACCATCCGGAGAAGGGTCCGCGGGCAAGTACTATGGAATCTCTCCTTTCCCAGAGTGAAGGCTATGTTGAAAGAATAGACGCGTATTATGTCGGTACGGCTGCGACACTGCTCGGCGCAGGCCGTACCCGTAAGGAGGATCCTGTGCTGCCGGGAGTAGGGGTGGAGCTCAGGAAAAAGAAGGGAGATCCGGTGAAGCAGGGAGATATCCTCTGTCTTATTCACGCTGAAAACCGTGAGCAGTTGAATGCCGCATCGCCGCTGATAGAAAAAGCATTTCATATCGGCGACTCAAAGGCGCCGGCGTCATCTCGCATACTCGCTGAAATAGGCTGCTGATGAAGTGGGATAAAGCTCCGATTGATTCCGATGAGGTAAGGAAAGTGTCGCGATTGTACGGCACTGACCTTCTTGTATCAACCATACTGATCCGAAGAAATATAAGAGACAGTGAAGGTATACTTTTCTTCCTCGAAGATGACCTCCGATTTCTTCATAATCCCTTCCTTTTTGTTGAGATGGAGGAGGCGATAGACAGGATTAACGCTGCCATTGAAGGCGGCGAGAGGATATTTGTTTATGGTGACAGGGATGTAGACGGTATAACATCGACTGCACTGTTGGTAAAAACACTGGAAGAGCTCGGTGCGGATGTAATATGGGGTGTTCCTCTCGGGGACGACTCATACGGCCTTTCCATTGAATCTGTGGATAAGGCGTTGTCTTCAGAGGTTAAGCTTATCATTACTGTGGATTGCGGTATATCAAATTTAAAGGAAATTCAGTATGCCCGCGAGAAAGGTGCTGATACCATTGTCGTGGATCATCATAACCCGCATAATGATCTTCCCCATGCTGCCGCTTTACTGAATCCTAAGATTGAGGATTCCGGTTATCCCTTCAAAGATCTTTCTGCCTGCGCTCTGGTCGCAAAGCTGGTATGGGCACTGAATTTTTCAGGAACCCCCCTGTATGGCCGGACTGTGGATGTTTTGAACATTCGGCCTTTGAACGAAGCCTTCGTGCTCGAAGCAGTAAAGCTCGAGAATCTTGTTGAAGTAGACAGGATCAGCGAAAAAATAATTCCCGGTATGATTCCCTTTGAGCGTTCCAGGCTGGCCGCTTTTCTGGATGGTAATGAGGCATATGTCTATAAGTTGGAGCTGCAGCTCTCCCAGTTGAAGAAAATTTTCGGAGAAGTTTTCAAAATCAATTTAATGGACATTTCTTCTTTGATTGGTGAGTATTTCCCCGTTCTATCTGACAGGAGTCTGCTTCAGATAAAGGAAAATCTCCCTCTCTTTCGCTATAAGAAGGATTCAATCGAAGAAATAGATGTGTTAAGAGAGCTCTTCGTTTCGTTGATTTTAGAGAAAGAAAAATTGAACGGAGAAAAATTCACAAGATGTCTGGACCTGGTCGCACTTTCAACACTAGCCGACATCATGCCCCTGGTCGATGAAAACAGGATACTTGTCAGAAAGGGACTATCGGTTATAAATACCGCCCAGAGTGAACCTCTTCGGGAGCTGCTGCAGAAGAAAGGTTTGATAAAGAAAACAATTACAACCAGGGACATTGCCTGGCAGATTTCACCGGTTATCAACGCCTCGGGAAGAATGGGTGAACCCCATAAAGCTGTTGAGCTGTTCCTGGCCGGGACAGAAGATGAAATGGAGCATCTGGCAGCTTATATCATTGATTTGAATAAGAAAAGAAAGGGACTGGAGGAAGGTGTATGGGACACGGCTTTGAGCCGGGCAAAAAAATCGTATGAAGATACCGGGAACAAATTTGTCCTGGTATCGGGAAAACGTGTAAACCGGGGAATAACTGGATTGCTGGCTTCTCGTCTTGTTAAGTTTTTCAAGGTTCCTGCGATAGTTGTATCCCTGATGAAGGAGAGAGCAACCGGTTCTCTCCGGTGTCCCCACGATTTCAAGATAGGAAATTTTCTCTCTCATTTTGGAGACTTGTTCATCGACTTTGGCGGCCATGATTATGCCGCGGGTTTCACCATGGCCGTAGAAAAGGAACCTGAATTTGAGGCGAGATTCTATGAGTTTGTTCCGACTTTTAATCCTCCTGAGAAGGAGGAGGATATTCGCTTCGTCGATGCAGAGATACCCCTCTCGTACCTTAAGCCGGATCTTTGGAATGTAGTCGAGTTTTTTGAACCTTACGGTGAAGGCAATCCCCAACTAGTTTTTCTCACCAGGGGTATGAGGATAGAAAGCTGCGATCTTTTCGGACGGAAAAGCGATGAGCATTTAAAAATGCTTTTGGATTCAGGACGCTTTAAATGGCCGGCGATTCTCTGGAACGGCGCCGGGCGGCTGGATACTGATTTCTCGCTGTACGACAAGGTGGATGTTCTCTATAACCTTTCGAAGAACCAGTACCGGAATAAGGAAACCCTTCAATTGATAATTCTGGATATAAATAAATGAAGCTTCCCGTTATCGTCCTGCTGATCTCTTTCTGCCTCTTTTCCGCAGACGGGCAGATAACCTGTCCGGATAGAGCGATAAGGGGTAATCCTTTCCTTTGTCGTATACACACACCGGAAAAGGTAAACGAGCTCAGTATCGAGCTGCAGAACGTTGAACGAACAATAGTGGCGAGGACAAAAGGATTTTTCCTGTTTAAAAGTTCCTCCGGCGTCTGTCTATATGCCGCCATCATCGGGCTGAAAAGCACACTGAGGGAAGGCGTCTACTGCCTGAAGGTAAGCGGTGAAGGGGAGAGCTTCTTTTTCAGGTATTCTACACCAATCCGAGTGGAGGAGAAATCCTTTTCACAGGAAACGATTCAATTTGACAGCTCTTTAACCAACCTTATGAAGGTAAAGAATCCTGAGAAAACCCGGCAGACAAAAGAGCTTGTTGAGCTTTTGAACAGGATCGATACGGATGCGATTTATCACAGCAAGTTTTTTTCCCTTCCGGTGATAAATGATCGCCGAACATCAGGATTCGGGGATATTCGCAGGTATGCCTACAGTGACGGGAGCTTTCATTACAGTATTCATGGGGGAATAGATTTCGGCCTTCCGGAAGGAAGCCCGGTCTTTGCCTGCGCCTCCGGCAAGGTTGTGCTGGCACAGGACCGAATTTTAACCGGCTGCAGCATCGTGCTGGAGCATCTGCCCGGTATATATTCGATCTATTATCACCTGAGCTGCATAAACGTCCGGATAGGAGATCTCGTTGCTCAGGGGCAGGAGATCGGGAAGGTCGGTCAATCAGGTTTGGCTACCGGTCCACATCTCCACTGGGAAGTTAGGGTTTCCGGTATTCCAGTGGATCCGGAAGCCTTTGTGCGGATACCTGGGTTGCAGAAAGCGGCGGTTGACATGGACTTGCTGTCCGATATACAGTATATTTCAACTTATTGATAAATCAGAGGGGAGGTGATTCCTTATAGCGTACGTAGTAATTGATGAAAATGAACCCCTGGAAAAAGCGCTGAAGAAATTCAAGCGGCAGGTAGAGAAGGAGGGGATTATCAGGGAGTGGAAGAAAAGAGAATATTTTGAAAAGCCCTCCACTATTAAAAACCGCAAGAAAAAGGCGCTTCAAAGAAAGCAGCAGAAAAAAATACGTAAGCTTAATTCGATGAAGTCGTATTGAGTTAGAATCGCTTGGCTAAAGTTTATTTGAATAAACTTTCAATTTGCTTCTGATACATTTCCGATATCACATCCCGTTTGAGCTTGAGGCTGTGGGTCATCTCTACGCCTGGTTCAAAGTTCTTGGCAATGAGCTTTATTCTATTTATCCGCTCATAAATCTTGAAATCACGCTTGGGGCTGATCAGGGTTGTTACATCATTCATAATCTCCCTGTTGATCTCATCGTTTTCCAAAAGCTCTTCATACGTGCTGTAAGAAATGGCGTACTTTTTAGCGTACTCTTCAACGTTTTCCTGGATCGGAACGATGAGTGCTGCCAGATTCCGTTTATCCTGACCAACCACCATTACCTGATCCACATAGTCGGATTCTTTAATGGTTTCTTCGATGGGCGTGGGTTCTACGTTCTCTCCGCCGAGAAGCACGATGGTTTCTTTAACCCTGCCCAGTATCTTGATCTCGCCTTTATATGTCATCATGGCAAGGTCGCCTGAATCGAGCCAGCCGTCTTTATCGATGGTTTTAGCGGTTTCCTCAGGCTTCTTATAGTACCCTTTCATGATATTGGGTCCCCTGATATTGAGCACGCCTTTTTTTCCGGGAGGAAGCTCATTACCCTGCTCATCGACGACCTTCACTTCCACCTCGGGCAACGGTGGACCTATCGTACCCGGAACGGGGCGCCGGCTGTTTCGGACCGACACTATCGGGGTTGTCTCTGTTAAGCCATACCCTTCCAGGAGAAGCACTCCGGCTGCGCTGAAGAAATCATCCACGTGCGGGGGGAGCGCGCCGCCGCCGGAAGCGCCGAATCGAAAATTAGTGCCCAGCTTCGCCTTGATCTTGGAAAAAACAAGAACCTGGCCCAACATATTTAAAGGGGTGAGCAGGATAATAGGAATAGAGCTTACCAGCATATCCAGAAGCCTTATACGTCGTTTAAACTGAGGCTTGAGTCCCCGGAACATGGTGGTCAGCTTGGAGTACCATGTTCCTATCTTGAGGAAGAAAAAGAAGAGCGCCTTCTTGACAGCACTACCGGAACTAACAGCTTTGATGACTTTTGTTTTGACGCCTTCCCATATCCGGGGCACGGATGGGAAAATCATCGGGTTGGCTTTGATCAGGTCTTCGCTGATCAGGGCGGGTTTGGTATAGGCGATGGCCGCGCCGGAAAAAAAGGCCACGTATTCGAGCGCCCTCTCGTAGGAATGCCATATGGGGAGAACTGAAAGGAATATATCGCCGCGATAGATGTCCAACGGAGTATGGACCGCTTTGATCTGATGCATATAGTTGCTCTGGGTAAGCATAACGCCTTTCGGTTCGCCGGTTGTGCCTGACGTGTAGATGAGGGTAACGAGATCCGAGGGTTGGCTTGCGGCAATAGCCTGCTCAAAACAGTCAGGCTGTCCGGCAAGATAGCTTTCCCCCCTTTTCTGAGCTTCCCGGAAACTGAGCACGCTGATCCCATTCCTGGAATCCGTGTCTGTAGTGTATTCTTCATCCATCACGATTATGGTTTTCAGTAAAGGAAGATCCTTTGAGATGGAGAGCAGTTTGTCCAACTGGGTCTGATTTTCGGCCAGAGAGATAGCGCAGTCGGCATGGTTAAGAATAAATTTGATCTCGTTGGGCATTGAATCTGAGCCTCTCGGGACATCGGCGGCGCCTATTCCCAATACGGCGAAATCCGAGATGATCCACTCCTTACAGTTGTCAGCAATTATACCGATGTGGTCTTCCTTTGTTGCTCCCAGGCTGAGGAGGCCGGCCCCAATTTTCTTAGCAGCACTGAAAAGTTCGCGCCAGGTAATCGGTTTGAAGTCTCCGGCTTTGTCCTTGCTCAAAATAACGGTAAGGTCCGGATTTTTATCAGCGAAATCTTTAAATATTTTGGAAAGTGTATCAGTCATTTCTCAATTCCTCCAATTTTTTTATTCAGTTCCTTAAAAAACATCACTCTATACCGATCAGGCAAAGCCATTCCGCCTCTGATGCAATGTCATTTCCCACATAGGCTTTCCCGCTCTGCTTGACGAGTCTGTCCGAGAGCCGGAGGTTTGTTATTACCATCCTGATTTCGTCTCCCGGTCTGACCTGCTTTTTGAATTTAGCTTTGCTTACCGTTGCAAGAAAGAAGATTACATCGCCGTATATTCCAAGAGATTTAACGCCGGCGCCGCCGCATTGGGCCATGGACTCAATCAGGATAACGCCCGGAACCACGGGATGTTCAGGGAAGTGGCCTTTGAAGAAGAACTCATCATCCCTGAATAACTTATAGCCGATTACTTCTTCCTTATCCGCCTTTTCCAGCCTGTCCACGAAGAGAAAAGGTTCCCGGTGGGGCAGCAATTTTTTTATATCGTCTATTGTCTCATATTTTCCCATAGACGAAAGATTAGAACGCACCGGCCTCTTTGTCAAGCAAAAAATTGTTAGTAGTCGAGGCTGATATTCCTACGGCTGAGGCGGCTATATGGGTAGAATATCCGGAAGGACAGCGCTCAGAAGGAGAACGGAGAAGTTATACATGCTGTGGGCAATAGAGAGGGAATGGATATTCCGTTTTTTTAAGAAGAAAACGGAGAATAGTATGCCCTGCAGCATGGCGAAGATTACTGCTGCCGCTCCCTGATATACATGTCCCAGTGCAAAAACAACAGAGCTTACGGCAGCAGCCATCCAGTATGGCACTTTCAAGGCATCTGAACGTGTAAGGAGATAAGCCCTGTAAAACAGCTCCTCCTTGTAGCCTGTGGCAATAGCGAAAATCAATGCCAGGGGGAGTTGGGAAAGACCGGGAAGTCTCCAGTTATAGCCTGAAATGATGCTTTCTCTCGAAGGATCGGGAAGAAGGGTCATAGAAAAGCCGATCGCCAGGTAGAGCAGCCACAGTATGAGGAAGAGGGTACAGCTCCACAGCCAGTCGAAACCTCTCATTCCGACGAAACCGAATGCTGCCAGAGGTGGGTCCTTCTGCAGCCATAATATATATATTATCAGGAGTATCTGGGGTACGCTGAGAATCAGATATTGGACCATTGCATCGGTGACTGTGGTCACAGAAGTCCCGCGTACAAGGTAACCGGGAAGGAAAAAAGCGACGAAAAGTAGAAGTATTTCCCCTAAATATCGCTTATTCATGATAATCGAGGAGCGGATCGGCGGTTTTCAATGTCTGTTATTTCTGACTTAATCATGCTATACTATTTAGTGTAATACGCTTGGATTGGTTTCAGTTTAGAATGCGATAAACCTTTCTGTCAATCTCGATGAGCCTAATTATGTTTTTAGTTATCAATGGAGAGGTTCGATAATAAAAATATGTTGATTTTTGGAATAGTACTGACTGTCATAGTTGTTTTAGCTGTTGGATTCATTCTTTTTTTGAGACATGCCGGCGGTGGAAAATTTCCCTGGGTTCAATTTTATCTTAAAGGTAAGGAATCGGGTTTTACCCTTAGAGAGGTAAACTTGCTGAGGAAGATTGCGGTTGAAAACCGTATGAAAGATCCTACCTCGCTTTTCTGGTCGATAAAACAGCTTGATCGCTGTATCAAGGGAACTATTATCAATTACAGATCCCAGGGTGGTGAAGAGACCACGGAAGCGGTAACTATGGTTTCAAAGCTCTTTGACTTCAGGAAGAGGGTAGAGTTTAACCAGCCGAAATACTCTCTCGGTCTCAAGAATTCCCGCAACATCGATATACGCCAGAGAATAAAGGTAACTCTGCCGAAGATGAGCCCGTTTTCCTCCACTGTGATCGAAATTCTGCGTAAGTATATCGCAATCGCTTATCCCCAAGGTCCCGAGCTTCCCTCCGGTTTCTTATGGAAGGGGCAGCAGATAGGTGTGAATTTCTGGCGGGAGGGCGATGCCGGTTATTTCTTTCAATCCAGGGTATTGGAAGATTATACCGAAGGGAAAAAATATCCTATCCTTCATATTACGCATAACGATAATGTGGTGCGAACCCAGAAGAGGAATTCGGTTCGAGTAAAAACGAGCATTCCGACTAAGCTCTATCCACTAAAATCTGTAGACGAAGCGAGTGAAGAATTCGAAATGGGAAAAGGGCTGAAATCTCTTATGTCCGATCTCTCGGAAGATGGGACTGCTCTTTTGATAGGAGGCCGCGCGAAAGTCGGACTTCCCGTGAAATATCAATTTCACATCACCGAAGATGAAGTAGTAGTCTGTGGTGTGGTAAGAGGAGTTAATTTCGATCAAAAAAGAAACCGCTCATTACTGCACATTCAGGCGTTACCCGTATCAAATCGTGTGAGAAATATTATCAGAGCTTATGTATACAATTTATTTGGCGAGAGAAAAACACGCAGCGAGAAAAAACAGCCTACGTCAAAGAAACCCCATTGATTTTCCACCGTCCTCAAATTAGTAGGGTGCTAGGTCTTTCTGTCGCCTACCGTATGTATGGCGTACTTTAAATGTGGAGCGGAGGAATGAGAAACCTGTTCGCGGGCGGGTTGTTATTTATACTGTGCTGTTTTTATATTCCTGCTCAGGAGACGCAAACGCGTCTTGATTCTTACACGAGGAATTTCGAGAAGGCCTCATCCCTGGAGATCAAGCTTAAGGTTCTTCAGAACAGCATGAAAACAGGGATCCAGGATATGGGACCTCTATATTTAATGGCTATTATCTTTGTTAATGATAATGCGTCGGTCCTCGAGACAGACGCATTAATAAGGCAGATCGCCCTGCTGGCGATAGATCTGGTTCAAGAAGTAGGATATAAACCTGCTGGCGCATCTCTCTGGAAACTTTTCAATAATTCAAAAGATACAATTCTTAAATCCAACATCCTTATTGCCCTGGGTGTCGTTGCTCATGGCGAAACAGGAATAGCCGTAAGTTTGAGCGACTGGCTGTCCTGGCAAAACAGCTTCTTTGCTTCAGGTATTATGCCCGATCTTAGTGTTTTAGCCGAGGCGGTTAAAACGCTTGGTGCTCTTAAATCCAGCACGGCATTTCCTGTCCTTTTCAAGACCAAGACTCTTGGTTACTCGGAGCAGATAGATCGGCTGGCCGAGGAAGCATTATACGAACTGGATGGCAATCTTAAAGAAAATTTCATGGAAATCCTTCAGAAAGAGAATGCCTCTAAGAAATACCAGGCACTGCAGATGGCTTTGAAGAGTGAGAGGCTATCGGATTATGAAAAAGCCCAACTCGCTGAAACAGGTCTTGAAGTCGCGATGCATAATATGACTGAAGATGCCGCCGAGCAGCAGACAGCGAGAGATCTCCGCGTTTTAGCGATAAGGACCCTCAGCAAATTAAAATGGGCTCGCGCTACTGACCTGGCTATCGAGCATCTCGGCAGAACTATTCTGGAGCACGATAGAGAACTCGTAAATAAATCATACCTTCTCGAAGCTATCGATGGGCTGGGGAATATGGGCACCCACGAGGCTGCAAAACGCCTGACCCTTTACCTTGAGCTTTTAAACACGTATACCGAGCACGGAAGCAAGAGTGACGAGCAGATTGTAACATCTGTTATTTACAATCTGAAAAACCTGGGAGATAAGATTGCCTTTGAAAATCTTTCCTATGTGGGTTATCTGGATTACAGTAAAGAGGTGAAGAAAAAAGCCCTTGAGGCGATAGATAATCTAAAATGGTAAAGGGCAGCGGTGTTCCCTTCCCAACCATTTACCCATCCCTGATAATTTCTATCACAGTCCTTGTTTCGATACTCCTTTTTTCCTCTATAAATTGGAGTGGTCCTCTTCTCTTTTTCCTCGCCCTGTGTTTATGTTCATATGCCTTGTCTCTTCTCCGGTCGAATAGAAGAAGCAGCAGGATCCTGCTTCTTGCAGGGATAGGCCTGGCACTCGCTTCCTGCAGTTGTTTCAGGCTTACCATCGATAGACTCAGAGCTTACTCCGGTATCCCGGTAAATACGGTCAGTTCTCTCCGGGGTGTGACCGCTGCGGACAGTGTTCGAACAAGGAATGGAGAATCGATTCACAGGCTTCGGTTATTTTCGGTTAGATCGGATAGAATAGAAACTTCAGCCAGGGGAAGGATTGTGCTTTTCGATCCGTCCGGAATTCAGCTCTACCAGGGAGAAATTGCCCGGGCAGTTGTTTCCATGAGCAAGGCAGAGAGCACAATACATGAGGATTACCATGCCGGGGTA
>CBDUZM010000018.1:0-17163 GCA_965371685.1 uncultured Spirochaetaceae bacterium
CGCTGCCCAGTCCCCCGTCATAACGCAGGAAAAACACGGGAAGCTTGATCTCCTGCGCCGGGCAGAGGAGCGGAAATAAGACTAATAGAACAACCAGGGCGATGTGGAATTTCATATGCTTTCTCCTTATGGGTTGTAACGAACAAGTCCTTACGCCCCGGGGCTGTTAAAGACCATTCCCGGTACCCGAACTTCGGTCTTGCTGAAGCGGCTGCCCGGTGAAGAGCCTGAACTGCAGGTCCGCCTGGGCTATAAGCATGTCAATGCCTTTGATAGTACGGCAGCCTGCAGCTATAGCCCGGGAGAGGAAGGGAGTTACAGGAGGAGTATAGACTATCTCGTAGACGATCTCCTGACCGGTAAAGCGGTAATCCGGGAAAGGATCTTCTTCCGAATGGAGAGCCATACCGGCACTGGTTGTCTGAACAATAAGGTCGTTGAAGGACGCGGCCTGGCTTACTCCCTTTTTATTGAGAGGACCCCATTGGCAGTCAAAGGCAAGGGCCAGATCCCTGGCTTTTGAAGGAGTCCTGTTCAGGATCAGGACACTGCAGCCTTCTTTTCGCAAGGAGTAAACAACTGATCGAGCCGCTCCTCCGGCGCCGATGACGGTGGCTCGTTTTCCGGATAGCTCTTTTATGTGGGGAGCGAGTGGCGCCAGGAATCCGCCCACATCCGTATTTTCGCCGTGCCACCCGTTGTCGGATCGCACCAGAGTGTTGCATGCACCTGTGGCATCGACAGCCGCATCGCGGGAGCTCAGATGAGCAAGAACGGTTTGTTTATGAGGTATGGTTACGGAAACCCCTTTTATACCGAATCTTTCGGCCAGGGGAAAGAAATCGTCTATACGGTCCACCTGAATGGGAATATATACGGCATCGATTCCCAGCCTGGAAAAAGCGGGATTGTGTATTTCCGGTGAAAAGGAGTGCGCAACAGGATTGCCAATAACTCCGTATACCGCTGTGTGCGGGCCGATACGATGAAAGCGGTAAATTCCGTCAAGGGTCTCCGGATCGATCTGGCCGGGCGCGGCTTCTCCCCCCGCAATGGACGTGTAGCTGAGAAATAATCCCAGTCGTCCTGCCAGGATGCGGGTGACAGTGCCGTAACTGCCCATACCGGTAAGAATTCGATCGCCTTCCGCCAGCCGGTCCTGCATTTGAATCAACTGATTCAGTTCCGCCGTAGACTTGATGAGCACCGCCAGCTTGGGAATGTCATCGGGCCTTCTCCGCAGACGTTCTATCTCTTGAGCCGCTAAAGATTTTATCCCGTCGAAGGCATGGATGGATCGAATGATTCTGGCGCCTTGTTGACGAATCGTCTCCTCTAAAGAGATATCATCGAGATCCCCTTCCAGATCGACGAAGCGGTAGTTCCCCTGAATACCACGGGAGAGCATCTCCCTCCGGATAGATTCACTTTCACGAAACTGCCCGCCGTCCGCGTCTTTCCTCACCGTTAAAATAAGGGGAATACCTGCAAGTGCCGGGAAGCGGTTTATATGGGATCGTTCATCCGGATCGAGAAAATCGGCTCGAAGCTCCGCCATGTCAATAAAATTTCTGTTCTTCTCGAGGGTCTTGAGATTTTGGTCCAGGGTCCTGCCGGTAAGGCAGAGGCACAACTGTGCACTGTCCATGCGATAGCTCCGGCTGCATTGTAAGGAATGCACTGCCGTGATGCAATAGGCAGGGAGGCGCCCTTGCCCCGGGATGTACAGCATTGACGCGAAGCTGCTGTTTGTAATATACAGGGATAACAACGGGAATCGGCGCTTAGGGCTTTTGCTGTCTTGAAGCGGCGGCGGTTGAAAGAGAGCCGACAGACTCGAAGGAAGGTTGCAGTGGGAACGGTTTCCAGTTTCCTCAATCGGATCCTCTATTATCCGATTGTGCTGATCTTTTTGCTTAACCTGTTTCAAAGAAGGCACATGGAGGAGGGGAGAGAAAAGCGGTTTGCCTCCCTTTATATCGGCTTGATTTTTCTCGTTTTTTGGGGCGGCACCTTCCTCTTTTTACGTTTTCGAATTCCCGATGGATTCCTCATTCTCCTTGCCGCGGCAGCGGCTGCACTCATGATTATTAAACGACACCGGTTTTTCCCTTTTCGTTTCAAATGCCCGGACTGCGGACGAAAGTTGAAAATAAAGGAGTTTCTCTTTGTAGATTCCAATCTCTGCGATTTATGTAAAAAAAATGACTCAACCTCTTGACAAACCTTTCCGTTTTGTATAAATATACAAATATAAGAATAAATATGCAATTATGAATTGGGAAGAGAGAGCCGCAAGGCTGAGAGCCATAAGTAAAATTCTGGAAGAGCGGAAAGTGAAGAGCCAGGAAGAGCTTCTTCTTCATCTGAAAGGAGAGGGATTCCGGATCACCCAGGCAACGCTTTCAAGGGATTTAAAGAATCTCGGTGTTTCCAAACGTCCGGACCAAAAAGGCGGCTATGTGTATTCCCCCGGCTCCGGGAATGCGGGCCGGGACGTGACCGGAGAGCTGCAGGCTATTCTCAGGGGATTTCTCTGGATGGCCTTTTCCGGGAACCACGGGCTGATAAGAACCCTTCCCGGTTTTGCAAGCAGTGTGGCCTCAGGACTGGATAATCTTGCCCTGCGGGAAATTCTAGGCACTATCGCCGGTGACGATACCATACTGGTAGTACCGGGGGACGGGGTAAGCCGTGGTGAGCTCGCAAAGGCCCTTGTTACACGAATCCCGGCGCTGAAGGAACGGATAAGGTGAGGGTGCGGGTGACGTGAAAGAGCTGAAGGAGCGGATATCATGATGGAGCAGGCAGCGTGAAAGGTAAAAGCGGGAAAACGATTGTAATAAAGATCGGCGGCGAACTGGCAAACAGTGCCGATCTGCTCCGCGAACTGGCCGGCGAGATTGCAGGCCTGCAGGAGAAGAATCACTGTGTGCTTATACACGGCGGCAGCGCAGAGCTGTCGGATCTGATGAAGCGGTTGGGTATGACGCCTGTATTCAGGGACGGGATCCGTATTACAGCGCCCGGGGAGATGGTTTATGTGGATAAAGTGCTCTCCGGAATGGTAAATAAACGTCTTGTCCGCATCTTCCAGAGCAGTGGTCTCAACGCGGTGGGCTTGAGCGGCGCCGACGGAAGGTTGTTCTCAGGAGAGGGGATCGCTCCCGATTGCAGAACAGGGGAGATAACCCGGGTGGATCTTTCTCTTCTCAATCTGCTGCTCGGGGAGGGGTACTTTCCCGTTATCTCATCCACATCAATGGATGGAGAGGGAAACGGTTTAAATGTGAACGCCGATTCTGTTGCCTTAAAACTCGCGATCTCACTCGGAGCTTCATGCCTTGTATTTTTGTCGGACATACCGGGGCTATTGATTGGCGGTGAAGTGATTCGCTCAATTGACACAAATGAAGCTTTAAGACAGATAGAGGCCGGCGTCGTTACCGGCGGGATGATCCCCAAGCTGAAGGCTTCGCTGGGAGCTTTGAAGGATAATGTGGAAACCATACTGATAGGGGAGTTCCTTAAACGTGGTGATCTTCGGGCTTTGCTCGATGGAAGGATCGGGACCCGGATACTGGAGAAGATAAAGGAGGAGCGGATATGAAAGAGGCTTTTGAAGCGAAAACCGGCTTTCCCGGACAGTACTCGCCGGAGCTGTTGGTGCTCGTAAAGGGAAAAGGGGTGAAGGTGGAGGACCGTGCAGGAAAATCGTACCTGGATTTCGGAGCGGGAATAGCTGTGAATGCGCTCGGTTACGGGAGGGACGATCTGGCCGACGCTGCGGCCGGACAGATGAGGAAGCTGATTCACGTGTCTAATCTCTACGCCACCGAGCCTGCCATTGAACTGGCCGGGAAACTCGTCAAGAGCGGTCCGTTTCAGGCAGTTCACTTCGGAAACAGCGGTACAGAGGCGAACGAGGCGGCTTTGAAGTATGCCCGTCTCTATTCGTATCGCACAAGAGGGGAGGGAAATTTCAAACTCTTGAGTTTTTCCAACTGTTTCCACGGAAGGACCCTGGGCGCCCTGTCCTTAACTTTCAACCCAAAGTACCAGGATCCTTACAAGCCCCTGATTCCGGGATGTGTGGAGTCGGCATACAACGATTCTGCGGCCCTGGAGAAAACATTGGACGGCAGCTTCGCCGCCGTTATCGTCGAGGTGGTGCAGGGGGAAGGCGGATTGACCGTTATGGCGCCCGGCTTCGCCGATACGCTCAACAGGTTGTGCCGCAAACACGATATCATACTGATCGTGGATGAAGTACAGACCGGCCTGGCGCGGACGGGCAGTCTCTATGCATATCAGCAGGTGGGTTTAGCGCCGGACATCGTAACTCTGGCCAAACCCCTGGCCGCAGGGCTTCCTCTGTCGGCCGCCTTGATTCCGGCGAAGATCAACGAGCTTCTCCATATAGGGGATCACGGTACAACCTTCGGGGGCGGCCCGGTTGTAACGGCCCTGGCTTTGAAGGTTTGGGAAATCCTGTCAGACGATGAGTTTATAGCGGGAGTAAGAGAGAAGGGGAAAAAGCTCTCCGAGCTCCTCCGGGGATTGAAGGAAAGACATGCCTTGCCGGGCGCAATTTGCGGCCGCGGCCTGCTCCAGGGAATAGAAGTTCCTGAGGATAAGCTGCCGCCGATTCTTGAAGCCGCACAGAAAGAAGGGCTCCTCGTTCTTCGGTCCGGCCGAAACGTTCTCCGCATTGCGCCGCCTTTAATAATTTCGCAGGAAGAGCTGGCGCAGGGTGTTGGAATACTGAACAGCGTCTTCAGTGCGATACTGTAAAAAAAATAAGGCAAGGGGGAAAATTATGTCAAAATTAAATAAAATCGTTTTAGCCTATTCCGGCGGTCTCGACACTTCTATTATCATCCCGTGGCTGAAAGAAAATTACGTTGGATCCGAGGTGATCGCTGTTTGTACTGATGTAGGCCAGGAGGAGGATCTGAGCGGTCTCGAGGATAAAGCGATTAAATCGGGCGCTTCTCGTTTTTATCTGCTTGATGTCAAGGAAGAATTTGTTAAGGATTATCTCTTTCCCCTGCTCAGGGCGGGCGCCGTATATGAGGGCAAGTACCTGCTCGGTACTTCCATTGCCCGTCCGCTCCAGGCAAAGCACCAGGTAGAGATCGCCTTGAAGGAAGGCGCCGACGCTCTTTCCCACGGCTGCACGGGGAAGGGGAACGACCAGGTTAGGTTCGAGCTGGCGTACAACGCTCTCGCGCCTCACCTCCGGGTGATAGCCCCATGGCGTATATGGGATATCCGCTCCAGGGAGCAGGCCATTGCTTATGCTGAAGCCCGCGGTATTCCCCTGGGAAATATAAACGAGAAAAACATCTACTCCCGCGATTCAAACCTTTGGCACATCAGCCATGAAGGCGGGGATCTCGAGGACCCGTCGAATCGGCCTGACGAGAGGATGTTCCAAAATACACGTTCGCCGATGGACGCCCCGGATGAAGAGGTCGAGTTGACCGTCGAGTTTGAAAAGGGAATTCCCGTAACCCTGAATGGCAAAAGAATGGCGCCCGTTGCCCTGATCAAGGCGCTTAACCAGCTGGGTTCGGCTGCCGGTATAGGAAGAGCGGATATCGTGGAGAACAGGGTGGTGGGAATGAAGAGCCGCGGTGTCTACGAAACCCCCGGAGGAACCATCCTGTCGACTGCGCTCCGCGAGCTCGAGATGCTCACCCTCGATGCGGATTCACTGCACTATAAACAGAACATGGCAATCAAGTATGCCGAGCTCGTCTACTCCGGCAAGTGGTTTTCACCCATAAGAGAAGCCCTGGACAGCTTCATGGAAAGCATAGCGGAATATATCAGCGGCACTGTCAAGCTGGTGCTGTACAAGGGAAACATCATTGTTGCCGGAAGGCAGTCTCCCTACTCCCTTTACTTTAAGGACCTGGCTTCCTTTGGAGAGAGCGCATACGATCATCAGGATGCGGCTGGATTTATCAATCTCTACGGCCTGTCCACAGGGATAACCGCCATTATTCACAAAGGCATCGATAAGAATACGGGGGAGGCGCCCGCCATGAAGGAGATCGCCCGGTTCCACGAAAAGTAACCGTGACTGCGCTTACTATTGATGTCTCGTTTGCCGATAATTTTGCTGTGTTATAAAGGAAATTACGAGCATTGAAATTCAATCGGCGTGTACAAAGAGTATGGAATAGCTTCCGTTCTTCCAGACTGGGCCTCCCCCTGATATTCATCTTCTTCTATTTTGCCGTCTCCGGTATGATTGTTCTTATATTTGAGGTAGCGCGGAACGATGAGTTCAAGAATTTTTTCGATGCCTTCTGGTGGGCAATCATCACGTTCAGCACCACCGGCTACGGCGACAAGGTTCCGGTCAGCATCGGGGGGAGAGCGGTAGCCATCTTTTCCATCTTTTTGGGTATCGGTGCTATGAGTTTTCTTTCCGGTACCATGGCCTCATTTTTTGTGGACAGGAACACGAAAGCAAGGAGGGGATTGATGGAGCTGCGAAGGCTGAAAAATCATATTGTTATCTGCGGTTGGAAAGACCACATGATGGACATTCTCCGGGAAATTCTTCGGCTTAATACCGACTTATCTTCGGAGGATGTCGTTATCATCTCCAATATCGACGCCGAACGGATCGGCGAGCTCCGGGAAGAGAAGACTCTCAAGGGGCTCCACTTTGTAAAGGGTGATTATTTTGCCGAATCGAGTCTGAGCAGGGCGAACGTCAAGCAGGCACGCAAGGTTTTTGTCCTGGCGGATACCCTGGAGAGCTCGGCGACCACGGAAGTGGATTCCAAAACCGTGATGACGGTAATGACCTTGAGGAGTATGGCTAAGGATATCTATATCGGCGCAGAACTCCTTGATAAGAAATATAAGCATTATCTGAAAGAGGCCATGTGCGATGAAATTATCCTGATAAGGGATTATGGCCGGCTTCTTCTGGCAAACGCCTCGGTTTCTTCCGGTATATCCCACATTCTCCACACCCTGCTCGATATTGAGAGCGGGGGATCCAGGCTGGTAACCCGCCGAATACCGGATAAATACGTGGGCCAGCAGTATACAGAATACAGGGAATCAATCGATACCCGGGGTGACAGCCTTACCCTTGGAATTCTTGAAAACACGGGGTCTCCCAACCGGATCAAGATGCAGGCACTCCGGGAAGCCCAGAAAACTTCCGACGTATCCCGGCTCGTATCCAATCTTACAGATGTCAAGATGATGGAAGCAAACAGACCGGTTTTACAGCCGGCGGATGACTATCTTATACAGAAATACTCGATGGGCATCATACTCGAGAAAATTGCGCCCAGTGGGGGAATGACCGGTGAATAATGATGTACTGGAAAAACTCAAGCAAATCCCTCTCTTTATCGAGATCAGAAAAAACGGTGAGTACATGGATGAGCTTATGAGTATAAGCCGGGTAAAACACTTTGCCAAAGATGACTGCATTATAGAAGAGGGAGATATAGGGGATGAGATGTACATCGTCTTAAAAGGCGGTGTGGAAATACGAAAAAAAACGAGAGCAGGGGATAATTATACTGTGGTGAGGCTCAGAGCCGATGATAATATTTTTTTCGGAGAGCTTGCCCTTATAGATGATGACAAACGCTCCGCTACCGTTGTTGCTTCGGAAGATTCCAGCTTCATCGTTATCAGTAAAAAGAGCTTTATGGATTTCGGCAACCGCCATCCACAGATTGGCCTTCCGATTACAAGAGCCATATCCAGGAGACTTGCCACAATTCTTCGTAAAACCACCGACGACATGCTTACCATATTCGACGCCCTGGTGAACGAAATAAAGGGCTGAAAGGTTTCAACTGAATGATTTTGATCGATTCGAGACTCAAGGCGGGGGATTTGACTCCCCAACTGGATAGACTTTTTTCACTCGCCGGCCAAAAGCTGGCTGTCCTCAAGAGGGATTGGAAACCGGAGCAGGGTTCTCCGGTCTTTACCGTGAAGGGAAGGTACACATCCCGCGGGTGGACGGAGTGGACCCGCGGGTTTCTCTTTGGCATGGGGATTCTCCATTACGATGCTACAGGAACCAGGGCTTCGCTCGATTTCGGCCGGGACGGCACTATCGCCTATATGGCGCCTCACCTTACCCATACCGGTGTACATGACCATGGTTTCAACAATGTAAGCACCTATGGGAACCTGCTGCGGCTGATGGGGGAGGGGCGGATAGCCCGGGAATTGTGGGAGGAGAGGTTCTATTCGCTGGCCCTGAAAGTTTCCGCCGCTGTTCAGGCTGCCCGATGGATGGATCTTCCCGACAAGCTTGGTTACATATTCTCCTTTAACGGCCCCCACTCTCTCTTTATCGATACAGTGCGGACCTTGAGGATTCTTGCCCTTGGCCATAATCTCGGCCATACCCTTATGGGGGAACAGGATAGGCCGATTTCTCTTTTAGAGAGACTCCTCCGGCATGGAGCGGCAACATCCCGGTTCAACGTTTTTCACGGTGAAGGAAGGGACAGCTGGGATGTGCCGGGCAGGACGGCTCATGAGGCCGTGTTCAACATCAGGAACGGCGCCTTCCGCTGCCCCTCCAGCCAGCAGGGCTATTCCCCCTTCACCACCTGGACCAGGGGATTGGCCTGGGCTGTTACCGGCTATTCCGAGCAGCTTGAGTATCTCATCGAGCTTCCCGAACAGGCTTTCAAAGGATTGGAAGCGGGCGGGGTGAACGGAAAGAAAGCCTTCCTCGAGCTCTTTCAGGATACCGCCTGTAAAGTATCGGAATACTATATTCAAAATACCCCGCCGGACGGAATTCCGTATTGGGATACCGGCGCTCCCGGATTGTCGGAGATGACGGATCACCTGGATCGGCCGGCGGATCCGCTGACTACAAGCGAGCCTGTAGACAGCTCGGCCGCCGCCATCGCGGCCCAGGGATTCATTCGCCTGGGAGTATGCCTGAAGAAATGCAGGCAGCCGGAGAAAGGAAAACGTTATTTCCAAACGGGTTTAAGCATAGCACGCACTCTCTTTGATGAGCCGTACCTTTCGACGAATTCGGACCATCAGGGGCTGATACTTCATTCTGTTTATCACCATCCCAACGGGTGGGACCATGTCCCGGAAGGCAGGAAGGCGCCCTCCGGAGAATCGTCCATGTGGGGAGACTACCATGCCGTGGAACTGGCTGTTCTCATTCAGCGCCTGGCCCGTGGAGAGTACTTCAGGTTTTTCGATATTTGATTGAGGGTAAAATGGATAAATTCAACATTGATTTATCTCTTATGAGAGAGTTGACAGAAATAATGGGCAGGAGCTTGACGTTTAAAGATGTCGAGACAATTGGTTCCGACATGTTTACAAAATATTCAACGCATTATCTTGAAAATGTAGTGGATACAGTCTCGATATCTCCGCTCAATGCTTCCAAAAGTCTGGTAACCGAGTGTGAAGGAAAAAAGAAGCTGGAGCAGTTAGTCAGCATTGTCTTACAGCTGGATGGAAATTTATTGAATGGACGTATAGTTGATGTCAAAGGTCTCGACAATTTTCTTTACCGGCTTACCAAATCAGGCATATGCTTTGATTACAACAAGCGAAAACTCGTCAGTATTGATCGGGAAAAAGAACACCTCAAAAACTGGGGCGTTCTGCGCGATGGTAAAGAGTATTATGTCGTGGTAGCCTCGGTCGACATATGCGGCAATTCAAAATTAGTTAAAAAGCACAAATCCAAAGTTATGGAAAAGGTTTACTATAAACTCTGGGAGCACCTGAGGCATCAACTCGACAGGTATGAGGGACGTATATGGTCGTGGGCGGGAGACGGCGGCATCCTGGCTTTTCGGGATACCGGAGATATTACTCAAAGTGTATGCTGCTGCCAGGAGATACTCTTCACGCTCCCTATCTTTAATCTGCTTCCGTCAAAACCGATCAAGGATGATATTGTTCTCAGAATAGGCATGGACTATGGTAAGATAAAGTATTTCGAAGATACCGGAAGAATCGTGTCAGACGTGATAAATTATGCCGCCCATCTTGAAAAAAAAGGGACAGATCCAAATGGTTTTTCCATCTCCGATACGATATATAAAAGAATACCTTCTTCCAATAAAAAGCTGTTTACCAGGCAGCATGAGTTTGAAGGCAGGACTGCATACTCTCTTGTCTTCGACGTGAAAAAAGCTATAAGTTAGCAGGACCATCAGGCTTAAAGGAGAGAATGCCATGCCGGCGGAAAAGATGAAAGACTTTGAGAGACTCTGTATTCACACCATAACTACCAAACCCTGGCCGCTGGATGAGGCGGTGCGGCACTACGCTGCCGCGGGGATTAAAGGCATAACGGTATGGAGGGATACCCTCGAAGGCAGCGGTATCTCCGAAGCCGGGCGGCGGATTCGCGACGCCGGGCTGGATATCGTCGCTTTCTGTCGGGGAGGATTTTTCCCGGGAAAAACGAAAGCCGAACGAATGCGGGCCGTGGAGGACAACCTGCGGTGTATTGACGAGGCGGCGGAGCTTGGCGCGCCCTTAATCGCCCTGGTCTGCGGCGCCGTCCCGGGAATACCCCTGACGGAAGCGCGGAAACAGATCAGGGACGGTATAGCCGCCATCCTTCCACATGCTGAATCGAACAAAATAAAACTTGCCGTAGAGCCTATCCATCCAATGTACGCCGACAGCCGGTCAGCCGTAAACACAATGGCCCAGGCCAACGCAATCTGCGATGCCCTGCCCGGTCCTTACCTCGGTGTGGCCGTTGACGTCTATCACACCTGGTGGGACCCGGATTTGGAGGAAGAGATACGCCGGTGCGGGCGCCGGATATTCGCTTTCCACATTTCGGACTGGAAGACTCCGACGGAGGACCTGCTCCTCGACCGCGGGTTGATGGGGGAAGGATGCATCCCTATCAGGAAAATCCGGGGATGGGTGGAATCCAGCGGTTTTTCCGGCTATAATGAGGTGGAGATTTTTTCCACGCAGAGGTGGAAGACGGATCAGCAGGTCTTTCTTGACCGGATATTGAAAGCTTATCTAAAATATTCTTAAGGTGGAGAAATGAAAGAACACAGAGTCGGTATTATCATGAACGGAGTAACGGGCCGCATGGGAACGAATCAGCATCTTGTCCGGTCTATTCTGGCCATACGAAATGAGGGAGGGATTCAGATAAATCCGAAAGAAGTAATTGTCCCCGATCCCATTCTCCTTGGTAGAAACGAAGCCAAGCTTAAAAAATTGGCCGGAGAGCACGGATTGAGCCGCTACTCCACAGACCTGGATGCCTGCCTTTCCGACCCTGATTTCTCCGTGTATTTCGATGCCCAGCGGACAGATCTCCGGGTTCCCGCTGTTTTGAAGGCGATCGCCGCCGGTAAGGCGGTGTACTGCGAGAAGCCGCCGTCTACAAGCCTGGAAGATGCCGTGAAACTCGCCAGGGCGGCTCAGGATGCCGGTGTGAAGAATGGAATAGTGCAGGACAAGCTCTGGCTTCCCGGATTCCAGAAGCTGCGTTTGCTTCTCGATTCGGGTTTCTTCGGCAAATTAGTGACCGTCAGAGGGGAGTTCGGCTATTGGGTTTTTGATGGAAAACATGAGACTTGCCAGCGTCCCTCATGGAACTACCGCAAGGAAGACGGCGGCGGTATTATTATGGATATGTTCTGCCACTGGAGTTATGTAGTGGAAAATCTTTTCAGCAGAGTCTCCTCTGTTTCCTGTATGGGCGCGACTCATATTGAGGAGCGTGTGGATGAGGAGGGCAGACCTTATCCCTGCACGGCTGAAGATGCAGCCTATGCCACCTTCCTCTGCGATTCCGGGCTTATTTGCCACTTCAACTCTTCGTGGGTGGTAAGGGTTCGCCGTGATGATCTTCTGACCATCCAGGTGGACGGCACAGAGGGATCCGCGGTCGCGGGTTTGAGGGAATGCTGGATACAGCCTGCGGCTGCCACTCCCCGCCCGGTTTGGAATCCGGATGAAACAAACAAAATTGATTTTTACGGGGGATGGCAGAGGATGCCTGACAACAGGACATACGACAATGCCTTCAAGGTGCAGTGGGAGCTCTTCCTCAAGCACATAGTGCTGGATACCCCTTTCAGATATAATCTCATGGAAGGGGCCAAAGGCGTCCAGTTGGCAGAGAAAGGGCTGGAATCCTGGAATCGCCGCGCCTGGGTGAACATTGAACCCCTCGAATAGGCCGGAGGAGTGAGCTTATGAAAGCGGGATTTGAACAGAGGATCGAAGAAGCCTATTCTTCAGTACTGGAGGCCGTACGGCGCGACGCGCCGCGTTTCCCTTTGTCCCATGCCGTGGGGATCGTTCTGGGTTCCGGATTGGGCGATTTTGCATCTAAAATCGAAGGCGTGGAGCTGCCTTATTCGGCCGTCAAAGGCTTCCCTGCAACAACGGTTGCCGGTCACAGAGGGCTGTTCAAGCTGGGGGAGAGGATCCTCCTGATGGCAGGCCGTTTCCACAGTTACGAGGGGTGGGACCCGGACGATGTGGTTCTTCCGGTTTTCCTCCTGAAACGGCTGGGAGCATCCCGCCTGATCGTAACCAATGCGGCGGGCGCAGTTAACAGGCGCTTCTCTCCGGGCGATCTGGTTATTATCAAAGATCATCTCAATCTTATGGGTAAAAACCCGCTGACAGGTCCCAACCCGGATAATCTTGGGCCCCGTTTTCCGGACATGAGCGATACGTACAACCCCGGGCTCAGGGCAATGGTTCACGAAGTTTCACCCTTTCCTGTAAAAGAGGGCGTTTACGCCGCACTGAACGGTCCCACTTATGAGACTCCTGCGGAGATCAGGATGCTGGAAACTCTTGGCGCCGATATGGTAGGCATGTCGACTGTGCCGGAGGTTATAGCCGCCCGTTTTCTCGGTATGGAGGTTCTGGGGATCTCATGTATTACCAATATGGCTGCGGGAATTCTGGATCAACCCCTGAACCACGATGAGGTGATCGAGACAGGCAGGAGAGCGGCATCCGACTTCACAGGGCTGCTTCTCGCTGTCCTGGAGCGACTTTTCAGGGAATGAAAGCGGATGAACGGCTCGAGCCGGCTGTTATAGAAACCATCAGAGAAGCAATTGCAGATGCCGGCGGTAATGAAGTTTTTTTCGTCGGGGAGCTGAATAGAGACGGGCGTATCTGCGGAATACGGACGGCGGCGAGAGGCAACCGGTTTTCCGTTCCCGCTCTCAAACCCTATCTTGAAAAAAGTGACAGCGTAATCCACAACCATCCCTCCGGAGATTTAACCCCGAGTGCAGGAGACCTTGCCATCGCGTCAGAGGTGGGTAACAACGGCATCGGGTTTTTTATCTGTGATAATTCGGTGGAAAATATCTACATAGTTGCGGAAGCGATCCCCGTGAAGGAGCGGGTCGAAATAGAGGGAGAATACCTTGCCGGTCTGCTGGAACCGGGCGGCCGGCTCAGCCTGATATTTCCGGAATACGAAGAGCGCCGTTCCCAGGTCGATATGCTGCGCATGATCTGCGACAGCTTCAATACCGACACCATCTGTGCTGCAGAGGCTGGAACAGGGGTGGGCAAATCTCTTGCCTATCTCGTTCCGGCAATGGACTGGGTGAATAAAAACGATGAGAGGGTGGTGATTTCCACCGCCACCATAAATCTCCAGCATCAGCTCCTGGAAAAAGACATTCCTCTGGTACGGGAAATTTTGGAGACAGATACCAGGGCGGTGATAGTCAAGGGTAGAAGAAACTACCTCTGCCTTCATCGTTTGAGGGAGAACCTGGAAGAGCTCTCCCTTTTTAAAGAGGAGAGCGAAGAGCTGGCCGCTGTAAGAGAGTGGGCTGAAAGCACGGTAACCGGATCTTTAAGCGATCTTTCTTTTGTTCCCGGTCCTGAAGTGTGGTCGCAGGTTTGCTCTGAAGCTGAGAGCTGTCTTGGCATCAGGTGCAGCCATCGCGAGGGCTGCTTTGTCCTGCGGGCCAGGCGGGAGGCGGCTTCAGCCGAAATTCTCGTCGTAAACCATCACCTCCTTTTTTCCGACCTTGCCATTCGTCTTTCCGGGATCGGTTTTGACAGCAGTGCCGTTCTGCCGCCCTTCAGGCGGATTATTTTTGACGAAGCACATAATATTGAATCAAGCGCCACATCTTTTTTTTCCGAGAGCTACAGCCGGTTTGGGTTGAGAAAATTTATTAGCCGTCTCTACCGAAGGAAGAGGGGAAGGCGCTTCGGCCTGATATTCTCGGTGGCCAGGCTGCTGCCCGAAGCGGACAGGAAGAGAGCGGACCGGCTTCCTTCCATGGCGGATGAGGTTGTCGATAGAGCCGATATCCTGGATGCCCATTGTTCGTCTTTTCTCGGAGATAGAAGCAGCCTGCTTATCAAAATCATAGACGGGGAAAATCCTGTTTCCGAACTGCTGCCTTCCCTGTCGGAGCTGGAGAACTCGCTGCTGGGATTTTGCTATCAAATTAAAGATCTTCTCGGGCTCATATCCGATGAAGATGCGGAGAGCGATGCTGTTTTCGAGTGCCGGATAGTCCTGAGGAGACTGGAACAGCTTGCCGGAATAATCGACCGCTTCAAAAGATTTGATGAATATCCGGAAGATATATTCTGGTTGGAGAAAAGCCCGGGTTACAGAGGCGACAGCGCCTGCCGGTTCGTTATTACACCTTTGAATATTGCTCCTTTCATGAAGGAAGCGGTTTTTGATCCTTATCCCTCGCTTGTGTTTACCTCGGCAACACTCACGGTGGACGGGAGCTTTGTCTACTGGAAGTCCCGCATCGGTCTGAACAGCGGACTGAACAGCGATGCAGCTGAAACGAGCTTTCCTTCCCCGTTCAACTACCGGGAGAATGTCCTTCTCGGGGTGCCCACCGATTCCCCCATGCCAACAGAGCCCGGCTACCTGGATTTTCTTTCAGACTTTATTGCGCAGATATTGGCTATTTCAGAGGGAAGAGCCCTGGTGCTCTTCACAGCCTACTCCATGTTGAATGACGTCTACAGTCAGGTACAAAAGGAGCTTTCAGAGAGAGGGATAAGCATTTTCAAGCAGGGAGACGACGATCGAAACAGGCTTCTCGTGCGTTTCAGAGAGGACACGGGAAGCGTTCTTTTCGCGACCGATTCTTTCTGGGAGGGGATAGATACACCCGGTGAGGCTCTGGAGGTGCTGCTCGTTTGCCGCCTTCCCTTTCAGGTCCCGTCAGATCCTGTTTTCCAGGCAAGAACGGAAGCTATTGAGAAAAAGGGAGGGAGCGCATTTCTAGAACTCTCCCTTCCCGGCGCCGCCATTAAACTGAAACAGGGGTTCGGCCGGCTCATGAGAAGGAACACGGATATGGGGATCGTAATAATACTGGATTCCCGTATTATCAAGAAGAGTTATGGACGGTACCTTCTCGGGTCGCTGCCCGAATCGATCCGCAAGATAACCGAAGCGCGTTTTCTTCTGGAAGCAGCGGAAGTTTTCCTGGTGGATAAGCGCACACAAAAGGCTGATATGCGCGCAGGAAAAGAACAGGCGGACAGCAAGCAATAAGACCGACCCGAACAACACAAACAAAAAAAGGGCCGTATTGTCATCCGGATGCAATACGGCCCTTTATACGCTGACCGGTTTTTGGTCTGCCGACCTATTTCTCGATGATAGCCAGGATGTCACTCATTTTTACAACAAGCTGGTCCTTTCCTTCTACATTGATTGTCGTTCCGGCATACTTGTCGTAGATAACGTGATCCTTGGCTTTGACTGTGATGGCTTCCTTGTCGTCACCCACTGCCATGACTATGCCTTCCTGGGTTTTCTCTTGTGCGGTCTCGGGTATAAAGATACCTCCCGCTGTTTTCTTTTCGCTTTCAGCAATCTTGAGAAGTACACGGTCACCCAACGGTTTGATTTTCATTTCATTTCCTCCTGAATATGACTGAATATATATCTTAATGTTAATGAGTTATGCTGAATATACGAATAACCCCGTCCCTTTGTCAAGAATTTTCAATTCTTAATTGCCGGGAAATCAAATTTTTTTCTTGACAGTAAAACAATTCGCAGCATTTGGCAGAATTATGCTTGCTTTATATAGTTAATTTTATTTGCCTAAGGACCTGTAAGACATTATCTTATAGGTACTAACTTTATGGAATATTGGCAGAGTGAGATAAATAAGGGTATTCATCACCTTTCCAAACACAATCCCGATCTGGCACTCAAAAGTTTCTGCAGTGCCCTCGATGATTGTCCTGTAACAGAGGGGCGTTCGTTATCCAGGCTGCTTTTCTATCTGGGAATTACCCTGAAACGCCTGGGATGTATGGATAGCGCCATAAAGAGCTGGCTGCTTTCTTACCGGGCGACTAAGGACAGGCACTCTTTGAAAATGATTAAACGCTATGCCAACACGTACGGTATGGCCAGGCAGAACAGCGAAGACCAGGATGACTGGAAAGCCTTCTATTCTGTACATCTTTCCCGTTATCTTGCAGGCAAGAAGCGCAGGACATTCTGCTGCGATGCCGAGAGAGACATGATCGAGGACCTGATCCGTGATTATTGGATACGTCTGAAAAATGAGAAGGCGCTCGAGGGAAAAGACGCGGCTGAGAAAGATTGTATTTTCAGGAAGGTTAACATTGTTTTTCCCTTTGTTATTATTCCTCAGAAGTGCAACAGCGATATTGTTTATGTGGATTTTAGAAACAATCGAAGAATCGGACCGGAGGATCGGTGCCCCTGCGGCAGCGGTTTGAGTTTTATGGCCTGTTGCGGGCGCATACCAGGCGCAAGAGAGCTGTTAAGTGGATTCATTTGATACACTTTTAAACAATTTCTGAATAATTGTGTCTTTTTGACACAATTACGGTTTTTCAGGTTTTTTACTGAATTAAATATTCCCTATCTCTTTGTACTGTAAGAAAATATATTGCACATTAATATCCCCGTATGGCATACTTCTTGTATAAATATCAGCAGGAGTAATAAATGTTATTGCAAAAAAAAGTTATAAAGAAACATCCCAGCGAAGATGAAAATATCCTTTCGATTTATTTGAAAGAGATCAACAAGATTCCTCTTCTCACCCGCGAAGAGGAAGATAAATATGCCCGTCAGGCACGCGACGGCAGCCCGATAGCAAAAGAAAAGCT
Organism: uncultured Spirochaetaceae bacterium; assembly: GCA_965371685.1. Taxonomy (GTDB): domain Bacteria; phylum Spirochaetota; class Spirochaetia; order SZUA-6; family CAZLRN01; genus CBDUZM01. The sequence continues at coordinate 17,161 of CBDUZM010000018.1, forward strand.
GAT
>CBDUZM010000019.1:0-16360 GCA_965371685.1 uncultured Spirochaetaceae bacterium
CGGTGAGCGGTTATGACCTAGTTCAAGTGCCGGGAAGGGTCAATATATTGCCCCGGGGCGTCAGAACTTGTTCGATTAAGAACAGAGATCCTGTTATCAGGAGCGCCAACCATATTGTCAAACCGCTCACTTTTTTTAAAAGTTTTCTATAGTTTCCCGACTCCCCAACCCTCCGTTCCGTGTCGGGGTCTTTTCTTCAACCTCCGTGTGGGTGAAAAATTACATTCCACAATGGAGTTGTCCACAATCTTGACTGTTTATGATAATACAAATTTTGTAAACCTCAGAGAAATAGAGGTTTCAGACTACTATCTCTGGAATATCCCGGTAATCCCGGAAATTAAAAGGGATTTTCAGACTATTACGTCAGCGAAAGAATATGGCTCGGTTTGGCTATTGAGATGAAAAAAAGGGAGGATTGAATGTGGAGTGCTTAAGCTGAAAGCCTTGTAATGATGATGCAGACCGGAAAGAATTGGGTAAGTGAAAAAAAACCCTGATTAAAAGATTGGCTTCATGGTTCCCCGGTATTACACCTAATAAGAAGCAGGAAATTCTTACAGGTAATAATCAATGCCTGGGATCCAGCAAATCACGCACTACATCGCCCAGCAGCGCGAAGCTCAGCACGGTAAGACTCAGGGCGAGCCCGGGGAAGATCGTGACCCACGGGGCAGCCTCAAAATATTGGCGTACTCCTTCCTGGAGCATTCCTCCCCATGAGGGAAAAGGCGGCGGCACCCCCAGGCCGAGAAAGCTCAGAGTTGCCTCTGCCGTTACAGCGACGCCGAAGTATCCCGTAACCTGAGCAAGGATTGGTGAAAGGCTGTTGGGCAGCAGATGTCTCCAGATAATACGGTGAGGACTTATTCCGCTGATCTTTGCGGCCATGATGTACGTTTCGCCTTTAACGGAAAGAGCGCTCGCTCTTGAAACACGGGCAATCTGGGGAGCAAGCGCCAGGGCGATGGCAATCGCGATCGAAGTTGACGAGGTTTTCAATGCCACGATCATGACCAGGGCCAGCACGAGGAAAGGGAATCCCAACAACATGTCTATTACCCTCTGGAAGATTAAGTCGAACTTACCTCCCCGGTATGCCGAGCTTATACCGACACTTATCCCTATGGGAGCAGCCATACCCACCGCGAGAAATCCCACATACAGTGATGCCCGTGCCCCATGAACCACCCGGCTGAAAACGTCCCGTCCGAAGCCGTCCGTTCCGAAGCAGTGGCCCGGCCCCGGCGGCTTCAGACGTTCGGCTACATTCTGAGCAAGCGGATCGTGCGTCGCTACAACATCCGCCAGGAGAGCCGCCCCCACCACCACGGCGAATGTTATCGCAGCCAGAACGGCCGGGAGTTTGATGCGTGTAAGTCTACTGGAACCGATCGAGCCCCCTTTCATCAGCCTCAAACGGGACATGGCAGAGATGCGCCGGCGGTATTTCTGTTTTATATCATGACGCTTCATTTTCATCCTTCATGCAGCGTGAGAGATACGTGGATCGATAACAGTGTAGACTATGTCCACGATCAGATTGACCACAAGAAAAAACAATACCAACACGGTTGCGACGCTTTGAATGACCGGATAATCTCGGGCCAACGCTGCCTGGACAAATCCTCTTCCGATACCCGGTAATCCGAAAATGGTCTCGAGGACCAGGGCGCCGCTGAGCAGGGCGCCAAACTGCAGACCAATCATGGTGATGGCGGGAATGAAGGCGTTACGTACTGCATATTTCAGAATGACCGCATGCTCGGGCAGGCCCTTGCACCGGGCAGTCGTAATGTAGTCCTGCCCGAGTACTTCGAGCATGCTGGAACGGACCACCCGAACAAGGTGTGAGCTGTATTTCCACGCCAGTAACAGGGCAGGCCAGATCATAATCTGCAGGTGGTTCCATGGGTCAGTCCAGGGTGTGGCGTATATGATCGGCGGAGACCAGTGAAAGAAGCGCAAAAGACCCAGAATGACCAGAAGGGCGATCCAGACGTTCGGGAGGGACAGACCACCGAGTGCCGCTATACGAATGACGTAGTCAGGCCATCGGTTTCTCCATACCGCGGCAAGGATGCCCAGGGGCACGGAGACAAGGATGGACAACAGTACGGTGTAGCCTGTCAGGAGAAGCGTGACCGGCAGCTGCCGGGCAAAGATGGAGCGGATAGGTTCTCTATTTTCCAAAGAACGGCCTCCGAACTCCCCATTTATCATACTCCACAGCCATGTTCCGTACTGGACGGGGAGAGGTTCATTCAGGCCAAGTTCTTCCCGCAACGCTTCATGCACCTCGACAGTGTGCGGCGCCCAGCTCAAGATGGTCAGGGCAACGTCACCCGGCAGTACACGCATGACGAGGAAGACCACAATAGAAGCGGCGAGGACTGTAGGGATAATGAGAGCAAGCCTCCAGGCTATGTACCCAACCATCCCACTCGTGCTGTGATCCGGGTCTAAAGGCTTTCTGCCGGGCAGTTGCCTGCGAACTTCGCTATCTGCCACCTTTTTTCCTATCCAACCATACAGTTGCAAAATCGGTGTGGGTGTGGGCGTCCTCTGTTGGAATTACAAGGCCTTTAACATAGGTTCGGTAGGGCACTACATTGATGGACTCAGCGACAGGTATAATATATGTCTGTTCCATAAACAGGTACCTTTCGAGCTTCCGCCATAGTTGGATCCGCTGGTCGAATGTCAGGGCCTCCCGCAGACGCCGGTACAGTTCGTCGATTTCAGCGTCTTCGTGCTTGGCATAGGCATCGGGATTCTTACTGTACCTGCCGTACACGGATTCCGTACCTTCGGGGATGGGCGACGGAGTCAGACGACCCTGCTGGCTGTCGTAGTCAAGGCTTACCCGTCCCCTGTTCCACTCTCCCTCATCCACGATCTGAAGCTGCAGGTCGATATTTAGTCCTGCGAGTTGGGCTTTTAGAAACTCTCCGGGCGCGGTATTGAGGCCGCGGCACAGGTGCCCCATGGAAAAGCCGTTAGCGTATCCTGCTTCCGACATGAGACGTTTCGCTTCGGCTTTTTTCTTCTCCATGGAACCCAGGTCAAACTTAGGCCAGTTGATGAAATGTCTCGGAATAGGAATGTTTGGCGGCCCCAAATTGGGGGAAGTCCAGCCAAACCCGCCCAGGGCTGAAGGAATTGCGGCCTGCTTGTTGATCCAGAGGGCAATAGCCCTTCGCACCCTCGGATCCTGCCAGGGGCCTTCCTTCAGAACGTTGAAAGCGAGGCGAAAGTTCCCCCCTTCTATTTCAGCGAAAAAGACCTCCCCTTCAAGGTCGCGTACATAACCTTGTTTTCGCTCGGTCGTCAGGTAGTGCCCCTGACCTCGGGCGCCTCCATCCAGGCGGCCTGTGCGGAAAGCCACGTCCATTGAAAAGGGTTCGGGCATGATTACGTAATCTATACCGTCAAGATAGGGCAGACGGTTGGCATCTCCGTCCTTCTCCCAATACCGGTCGAACCGCCGTACGCGAAGCACGCTTCCCCTTTCGTAGCTCTCCAGCTTAAACGGTCCCAGTCCGACAAGGCCGACATCAAGAGGGCTGATACTCACCTCTCCCTGTTCGATCCGCGGCTGCATGAGGTGGCGGGGGTGGGCTATCTTGAACCGCGGATTGGCTAGAATCTCCAGGAAATGGGGATTGCGGCGCCGGAAAGTGATCCTCAGTCTGTTGTGCTCAAGCACGTCCACGCTTTCAATATCACCCAGCTCACCCTTGAAATAAGCCGGCGCACGAACCTTGTTGCCCACTTTCGCCCCGAAGCAGATCAGCTCGAACCAGAACCTGGCGTCCTCGGCGGTAAACAGTGTACCATCGTGCCAATAGACGTCGTTCCGGATCGTGAAGATCCACTCGGTGAAACTCAGGTTTGTCGTCCAGCTCGTGGCAAGGTAAGGACACACATGATACATGTTTTCGCGGCAGCGCATGACCAGGTTGCCGGGACCGAACAGGGCGCCCGCGACGTGGTGAAGGGCTATGCTGCTGGTTCTGAGTGTGTCAAAACCCGCTGGTGGATCTCCCCGGTTTGCCAACACCAGGTTACCTCCGTAGTATGACGGTTCCGCTGTACAGGGAATGGAAAGGGCGGCAGCGGCAAGAAGCGTGATAAAGAGTGTGAGTGGGACGGTCCTGTTCCTGTTCATAAGTTACTTATTTGGTAACACAGCTTCTCGAGTATTTCAAGGCTTGTTCTGTTAGATCAACGACGAGCGAGCCTACGATGTGGGGGCCGTGCTTGGCGGTGGCTGAAGCATGGAGGCATGATCCGGCAGACTCTTGACTTTTGAAGGGCAGGGGAATATAAAATTCACGGGAGTGGCAATCAGTATCAAGTTATGACGGATCGACCCAACATTCTTTTCATTACAGATGACCAGCACCGGTGGGATTTTTTCGGCGATACCGGTGCAGTCGAGACACTCCGGACACCCAATCTTGACCGGCTTCGATCGGAAGGTGCAACGCTGACAAACTGCTACTCCGTATGCCCTATCTGCATGCCGACCCGTTTTTCATGGTGCTACGGTCTCTATCCTTCCCAGGCAGCCCAACGTCTGATGAGAAACGCCCACGATTGGCCGGCCCCCGGTGCTTTGCGGTCGATGCCCGGTGCGCTTCAGAAGCAGGGGTATTTTACTGCCATGATTGGAAAAGTACATTCCCACGCCGGTCTCTATGCTAACGATATAACCGCTTATGAATGGCAAACCCGGGAACGCGGATTCGATGTGGCGCAGGAGGTCTGCGGGAAATCGTTGGCCTTCTGGTTCGACTGCCGGTGGACCCATTACCTGAAGGGGAGGGAATTACTGGACCGCTACCGGCAGGATCTGGTTTATCGGAACAGGCAGCTCGGCGGCGAGGAGCGGTACGAGCATTCATTCCTCGAAACAGAGGATACTATGGATGCCTACATAGGCCGTATGGCAAAGGAATGGCTGGAAGACTACGGCGGGGAAAAACCTTTTTTCCTCCACGCCTCCTTCTGCGGACCTCATTTTCCCCTTGATCCTCCCAAAGAATATTTCCAGCATTACCGCCCGGAGGATATGCCGGTTCCCCCGGGAGTGGACAATGCTCATGAAATTCGCCGTTGGCAGGAATATCGCGCTCTCTACTGCGGATTGATAGAGCTGGTGGATAGTCAGATTGGTGTTTTGCTCGAAACGCTGGAAAAAAGGGGATGGATGGAAAATACGGTGATTATCTTCTGTACCGACCATGGCGATATGATCGGAGAGCTTGGTCTCAATCACAAGAGTCTCTGGCATGACCCATCGTCCCGGACTCCTCTGACTGTTGTTTATCCGGGAGTTGTGCAGAAAGGAAAAATCTCTAATATAATGGCGGAATCGGTGGATCTTCCCGCTACCATTCTCGAGATAGCCGGCTGCGGAAGCGAGCCAGGCCGGTATTTGCCCCAGACACCCGGGCTTTCGTTCTGGGGGTGCCTTACAGGCCGGAGTGCTTCTCACCGGCAGTGGGCATATAGTGAGTGCGGAGTGGGGAAGGACCAGTGGCGTATGGCCTGTGACAGGGACTGGAAGTATGTATGGCACGCTTCTCGTGGGGAGATGCTCTTTCATCGAGCTGCAGACCCCCACGACTCTCATAACGTCGCCCAGACGGACGGAAACCGGGAGAAGCTGAACATCATGAGAAGGAACCTGATCGAGTCTCTTGCCGCCTGCGTAGCGCCAAACACGGTTCCCATGAACGGAGAGCTTTGATACGTCGCCTTTAAGCCCTGAAGTGCCGCCGAAATAAAAAGCAGGAGCTATATATGAAAAACATCATTCTCATTATTACGGATACTTTCCGCTACGATAATCTGGCAGAGAATGCCGGGAGACCGGTTAGGACGCCTGAACTGGAGCGGTTTGCGGCTGAAAGGGCAGTATCAATTGAACGCTGTTATACAGGAAGCTTTCCCACAATCCCGCACAGAACAGATCTGGCATCCGGCAGGCTGGGCTGGCCCCACTACGGCTGGCAGCCCATCGAGCTCAGCGGACCAAACCATATAGCTGCGATGTTGGGAGAAGCCGGTTACGCGACTCAGCTGATCTGCGATTGCCCTCATCTTTTCAATTCGCACTTCAATGCGGCTTTTAACGCAGCCTATCAGCACCGGGGCCAGGAGGGAGATAAGGGGCTTCTGCATCTCAACGATCCGATAGAGAGAGTTCTCCCGCGGGAGAAAACAAGGACGAGACCTATATTCAGGGGGCATACCCTGGCGGATATGCACCGGTGGATCAACCGGTATAGGAACTCTGAATGGGATACCTTTCCGGCAAAAACAGCGGAGACGACCATTCGGTGGCTCGAGGAGAACAATCGGGCCGGTCCGTTTTTTCTCTGGGTTGATTTTTTTGATCCTCACGAGCCATGGGATCCGCCGGAATATATGGTGAAGCGCTACGATCCGGATTATTCAGGCACACCGATGATTCACCCGAACTACGGGCCGGCATCGGATTATTCCTCTGAGGAAATGAAAAACCTCTGGGCTCACTATGCCGCTGAATCGGAGCTCGTGGACCGATGGATAGGAAGGATCATTCAGAAGATTGATGATCTGGAGCTTTGGGAGGACAGCATTGTACTGATTACTTCAGACCACGGCATATCTGTCGGGGAACATGAGCGAACCGGCAAGAGCAATATTCATGAGAAAGATTCACGCTTCTGGCCGATCTATCCTGAAATCGGACATGTCCCATGCCTGCTTGCCGGCGGGGAAATACCCACCGGTGAGAGCCTCGACTTCCTGGTCCAGCCGGTGGATTTTCTTCCCACCCTCTGTGATCTGGCAGAGGTGAAGGTCAGCCCCGCCAAGCCTTTTGAAGGGAGCTCCTTTGCCGGGGCGGTTCTGGAAAGACGGTCGTCCCACAGGGATTTCGTGGTAAGCGGCTGTTTTGTGGAGTCCCGGGAGGGAAGCATTCCGGAAAGAGCTGTCATGCCCTTCCTTGTTTCCGATAGATGGGGTTACACGCCTATAGGCGCTGCCGGAAAACCCGAGCTCTACGACATTGACGCCGATCCGCTGGCGGAAAATGATTTGTCATCCGATCATGCGGGAGAACTGCGGGAGCTTCACGAGCTGTTTATCGAATATCTGAAGGAGCACAGTGCTTCGGAAGCATTTCTGTCCCTCTGGAATAGCGGTAAGCACAGGTTAGATTGAAAGTAGGAAAATCGACAAAATGCCTAATACAATTCCTACAATATACTTGATTGAAATTGGCTCACCTATAATAAATCCGTATCCGCTTATGATGATAATGACACAGGCTGTCATTATCGGGTAGATCCTGCTGATGGGAAAATATTTTAAAATATTGAAATACAATACGAATGACGCCAAATATAGGATAGAGCTGAGTATGATGAAAATAAACCAGGTACGCGACCAGTTTTGAAAGCTTGACGATCTCTTCAACATAATTTGTGCAAAAGCGGAAGTAATAACACCAAACGGAATAAATAGATATCTTTCCATATTCGCTCCAGTCTATCTTAAAATTGTATTAAAATGTGATTTCTGCCACGACAAAGCGTAAGCGGCTCTTTTAAGAGCTTCGCCTTTAAACCCATCCTCTCGATTAGCTGTATTATTTCATGATCGGAAAGACGCAGCAAGCCATGCGCTGACCGCACTTTATAATAGAATGAAAATCTGCTTCGCAGCAGAAATTTAATTACCTTGGTGAAAAATTTTTTAGATATAGATAACTTTATAAGGCTGAAAATATCGGAAAGGAACTTATTTTTCATTGGAATATCCGCTATCAGAAAATGGGCGCCCCTTTTTGCTACAGACTTAACATTCCATATAAGATCTTCTACTTCCTTGATGTCTTTATAGTACTGTATAACACTAAGGCAGATTATAATAGAAAAACTCTTAGATTTTAATAGTGAAAAATCGAGATAGTTATTTTCCTCCAGTTTGTAGAAAAAAACATTGTCTGTATCGGCAAATTTGTTTTTGCATTCCCTTATGTATCTCTCTGATACGTCTAAACCGTGTATTTCCTTCACTTCGTTTTTAAGAATATCTTCGACGTAGCCGGGACCGCACCCGATGTCAAGCAGAATATCATATGGGCTGTATTGCAGAATGCTTCTTGTATTTTTAATAAAATAATGTGCTGCACACTCAAGGATATCTGAGAAAATGATATCATTATTCCAATAGGCTATCCAATTCGTAATCTGTTTTGCGGTATCTATCTCATTTGACCGTAAAAGATCAATATAGTCCTTGAAATTACGTGAGATAAGCGAGTTGTATTCATGTATCCTTTCTCTACCGGTATAGAATTTCAACAGTCTAGAATTGTTCTTCCATATATACGCCTCGTCTTCATCAGCCTGCCCGGGATGAAATAGAATCTCAATCTTAGAATCTGCGAATCCTCTATCTTTGCAGAGTCTGGATATGGCTGCTTTGACGACTTCAATGGACATTTTTCCCGAAAACAGCAAACCAATGAAATAATCTGAATATCTGATGTTTTTATTCGCAGACGACCTGGTCGCCTTCTTTGCCAGGTAAGTGACAACAATATATTTGGTAATATTTAAAGAGAAGAAATTTGCAATATTTTTTATAAGCGGCTTGATGAGAAAAAAGGGTTCAACAGGTATTCTTATGCCTGCAATATCCCATTCTTCCGACAGATCGTTCAAGAGATTAAATATGAACGGCAGCAAATGAACATATTGGTGGCCGTCGACAAAGATGCTTTTACAATTCAGGATGCATCTAACCTTATCTATTTGGCTTTTCAATTCTATTGCAATTTGTCTGATTAATTCCGCTCTTTTTGATCTACGCAGCTTGTATAACAGCCATAGGGATAAAAAAGAATGTTTAAAATATCCTTGAGCGTTGACAAGATAAGGCAGCAATTCTTTTCTTGAAACCGCCTTGCCTTCCACTAGATTCAAATGTACTGCATACCGTAATTCCGGCAGTTTTTTTAATTGTTCGGCTGCAAATTCAAAAGCTGAACCATTCGCAAGGATACTGACTTTATTAACGCTTCCTTTTAAATGGCTGTCAAGTATTCGTCGTGTCGCGTTAACAGATATCCCGAAGTCGTCAGCATTAATAATAATATCTGGCATTATTTTACCGGTTTTGGCATGCTGCTTTCTCTGACGATGTAATTTGGCCTTTTCTTTGACTCAATGAATAATTTACCTAAGTACTCTCCGATAATTCCAAGCATGATCAACTGAACACCGCCGACAAAAACTACGGCTACTATTGTAGATGTCCATCCCGGTACTGTTCTATTGGTAAAAAAATATTCCAATATTGCCTTCAGACCGAATACGAATCCCGAAATAGCCATAATGAATCCAATATAAGTTGCCAAACGCAGCGGGGCTACACTGAAGGATGTGATTCCCCTTAATGCAAATTGGATCATTTTTCTTAACGAATATTTTGATACTCCCGAATAGCGTCGCCGGGCTGCAAATTTGAGCCCATATTGCTTGAAACCGGACCAGGAAACGAGGCCGCGGTAAAATGGAGAGCTTTCATTTATACCTTTTAACACGTCTACAACAGCCTTATCGAGGAGCCTGAAGTCCGCAGCACCTTCACTGATTTTAATATCTGATATCAGGTTGATAATTTTATAAAATACACTTGCCGTTTTACGCTTTAGGAAGGGTAAAGATTTATTACCTTCCCTTATCGTATAAACAATGTCATACCCTTCAATCCAACTTTCAATCATTTTCGGGATCAGTTCCGGCGGATGCTGTAGATCGGCATCCATAGAGATGACACAATCGCCGTTAGCAAAATCGAATCCTGCTTTAAGAGCATTTTGATGTCCGAAATTTCTCGAAAAGGATATGAAATTTACATTGCTATCTTCTTCATGCAGTCTTTTTAATATCTGCAGAGTATTATCATTACTGCCATCATCAATGAATATTACTTCATATTGGGCAAAATTTTTAAGAATACCAACGAGCTTTTTCGCCAGTACGGCCACGTTAGCTTCTTCATTATAGGCAGGTATAATTACGGAAATTCTTCTTTTATCCATTTCCTTTACTTTATTGCTGCCATATTTTAGTCCAGACATCAAAATAGACTGCCTCTTTGATACGCATGAATTGATCGAGTACTACAACATTAAAACCTCTCTGATCGGGCGAATATTCTTTTCCATTTATTTTAATCGAGGCCAGATTACCGTATTTGTATCCCGCCGAAACAATGTTTAGTTCTACCCTTCTGAAAAGATCATCAATCTTTTCTGATGAGGAATTGTCAATATTTAAGGCGGATGAGTTTTGTATGCTTTCGTATATTAATTTATCTCGATGGATCACGGCTGCATACGATCCGTGATCTTTGAGCATGTTTATCCTGGATCCTTTATACATAAGGTTTTTTAAGAAGCTGTAAGTCAAGTTTTTTGTTGCATCGCCTTTTACAGCAATTATAACAGTATCATAACGATGCTGCGATAGAAATTTCTCAAAGGCTTCAATAGTCGAAATATATGTACGGGATATTGAATTTGCCGGATCTGTAAAATAAGATACTATTTCCGGATTTTCTTCTGCCGGAATGGAATTGATTGTATTTAAAATCGATATATTGTCTGCAGTGTTCTGATCCTTTCTCAATAGTAGAATGCCCTGCTCGTGACGAACGACCCCATATTTGCCGCTTTTCAGCAGCCTGCTCGCTATTAGTCTTATTTCTATTGCGTTAAGCCCATGGCCTCTGTATTCCAATTCATATGTATCGAGCGCCGGTGGAGGAGAAAAGGTATCGACTAAATAATACTCCGTATCATTATCGGCCTTATTCAACAACCTTATCATATCTCTTCCGGATAGATGAGGGGAAAATCTCGATATTGCGGCTACAGTCGCATCATCGGGTATAGCATCGAAAAATGAATAGACTATCTTTTCTCGATCTGTAGCCTTTGGTATTCCCGTGAACCTTTTAGACAAGACCAGCCCGTATTCGTAATTCATGAGAATTCCTGATAGTAAGAGCAGTATTGTAATGGTTATGTTTTTCACAGTGGGCCATCTGTTTCTTATGTTCTCTATACCCATTACAGTCAGATAAAAAATCAACGGAATAATATGAGCCGAGTACTGATAACCTATGGAATATTGGGCGCCATTTCCGGATAACAATATCACTGCAAGTCCGGGCAGCATTATTATAAATTTTTTTGGAGCAAAAAATGGCAGAAAAAATACCGGTAAAAAGATTTGGAAGAGATATTTCAGCTTATCACTATTAAAGAAAACATGCCGTAATGTAAAATAGGGATTTGTGAAAATTGTTGTCAGGACTCCATGGAAATTTTGTGTCTCCGGCAGGGATAACTCTCCATAATTTTCTACATTGGCATAACCGCCAAGAGCAGACATAATAGCTAGCGTCATTAAGAAATAGGCGATGCTGACTGCAATTGCCCATATTCCCAACTTCCTGTTTTTTGCAATGATGAGAATATATGCACCAACACCTAACAGCGTTATAGCAGTATCTTCCCTTGTAATCAGTGCCAAAGCAAAGAAAAGCCAGAACAGCTTAAGCCTGCGAGTCTCATAAAAATAAAGCATAAAAGACAGTATGGGTATTAGTAGAACGACACCATGGAAATCGTAGGTGTTCAACCCATGTAATGCCGGATAGAGGAGGAAAACCACGGAAACAACAACAGATAACACATTGCTGTTGAGCCTTTTTTTTGCAATCAAATAAATGGGAATAGCACTGCTCGCCAGCAGGACGGATTGCAGCACCAGTAAAGTAACAGCATTCTGATATAAGGCGTAAAGTGGAGCAAGTAAATAATACAAAGGTTGAAAATGATTGCACAGTGTATCTAGTGTAATAAACAACGTGACTCTGGGATTTCCTCTGCTGAGGATGGTGTAAAATACTTGATTTTGCCATCCCAAATCCAGGGCATAAGAATGAAAGGATCGATGTTTGGCAACTGTGTAGAGGATAAAAAAAAGGGCGTAGGAGATAGCAAGTAAAGAAACAAGGAGCAGGCTCGCTCGCTCTTTGTGATGGGGTGAAAAATGCGACGGTGAATAAGCATATTTAGATCGTGTTGTAATATTATGGATAATATACAACGTGAGAAGAAGCATAGCTGTCAAACAGCTGAAGACCTGAAAAGGATAATATACTTCAATCGCCTGGATCGAAAGTATTGGAATAAACCATATTAGTATACCCACGGATATCCAGTTTGATGTTTTCTTAAAAGCGGACCGAAGAGATTCTTTTTTTCTATTATGAAAAACATAGGAAAGTAAAATCCAAAGAGCAAAGACGGTAATGATGGAGGCAATTAAAAAAAGGATCAGCCTGAGTCTATCTTTTGGGTGCAGTATATTTTCAATAATGAAAGCGTTAAAAAGAGATACCTCGGTATTGACCGACCAGATAAAAAAACCGATTGAAAAACCGGATAATATTACAAACAAAGGATACCTGATATTTTTTACCATTAGCGGATATAACGGGAATTTATGTAAAAAAAATCTTCTTATATTATGCATTTGTAAATCCATAAAAATAACGCAGAAGCTGTTTATTAAAGAATTAATCCCACAGCAGCGTCAAGGTATTATCCCTGCTCAATTCTACCCGGGATCCAAGTCTTTTTCCCTCTCTGTTTAAGATACCTCTCAGCCACAGGGCATCTGCTCTTGATACTCGATTCACTCTAAAGTGTTTAATCTGCAGTGGAGTCATTCGCACACTGACAAGATTTCCAGTCGATGGATTCATGCTGACATAGTACATCAGGACAAGATCATCCCTGAACTCTTCGTAGCCGCTGATACCTTCATAATCATTTATAAAGTCACCACAACCGTAAAGGATAGGCTTGTTCTTATATACTTCTATTGCTCTTGCATGATGAGAAGAATGTCCATGAATTACATCGATACCGGCACAGTCGATAAGCTTATGGGCAAACTCCCTTTGTACACGGGGAATTTCATAGCCCCAATTGCTTCCCCAATGAATAGATGCGACTGCGATATCCTCTCTTTGCTTCACTTCCTGGACTTTTCCTTTGATATACCGGATTGTTTTATCTGACAAATCTTTTAGCAGATTTACACCGGGACTATCGTCCGAGGCGGCCCATCCTGGAGGAATTCCGCTTGTTACAGATCCGAAGGAGAACACGATCACCCTTCCTTTCCCTTCGATTTCCATCACTGCCGGCGCTTCCGCCTCTCTAAGGTTCCGGCCCGCTCCCACGATTTTTACATTCACATTCTTCAGTGTTTCCAGTGTTTCTATAAGTCCCGAATGTCCCCAATCAAGAATATGGTTGTTTGCGAGAGAAACGATATCTATACCTGCCGCTGTTATGGTGTAAATATTTTTAGGATGCATCCTGTAATGTATATGTTTCCCTTCCCGGTAATCGTCGCTCTCCGTAATACTGGTCTCCAGATTTATCAATCTTACATCCGGCGTGACTCGTTCCAGCTCTTCGAGTGAGTCTCCCCAAATGTAAGAAAAGCCGACAGGTCGTTGGATCGGTCCACTCACTTTCTCGGCGATCTCAACATATCCTTCGGCGCTTTTCATGTACGGTTCATAAATAAGAGGGTCACCGGGGTGAGGTAATACCTGATCAATTCCTCTTCCTGTCATTACATCACCGCACATGAATATCTTAATAGAGTTATCTGTTTCTGGAGATGTAATGGGGGCAATTTCTCCGGTATGATCGTATTCCGTCAGTATTGATAGGCCGGTCATGAGAGACCAGATTACCGGAATGAGCGCGAAACCTTTTTTCATCATTTCCCCATTGGAATATATCCGATCACTCCAACCCGTAAAGCCTTGCCGCATTCTTCCAGAGTATACATTCTGCAATTTCCTGCTTCGGCCCATCCGGAATATCCTTTATATAGAGAACCCGATCGAGGATGCTTCGGAAGAGATAGAGGGCGCCGTAAGCCATTTCGGGAGAATGGGTATCTCCTCCCCAAAGTATTTTGTTAACGGGAACAGCTTCGAGGGCTGTTTCAAGCAGGCTGTGGGTTGCGGATTCGGAAATGGTCGAAAGCCAGCAAAGGTTCAGGTGAACGTTGGGATACCGGCGGCAGAGCACGACGGCTTCGCCCCATTGAGGATAGCTGGCATGAAACAAGTCGAAAAGAGTGTCAGGATGGCGGTAAAAGAAGGATTCAAGATGATGGGCGTATGTATCGGTCAGAGGCCGGCTGAACCGGTTGCCGGCTAACAGACCCGTGTGAACTTGAACGGGCAGCCCGTGTACGGCGGCCCGTTCGGCTGCAAGATTGTGGATAAAATCGCTTATTACAATGGATGAAGAGAAAGGATCTGCATCGGACATTCCGGTGAGAGCACGGGCAGCCTCTTCAGGCTGCGTCCTGTCTATTTTTAAAGGCCTTTGATAAGCGCTGCCCACTTTCACGGCAATGGGGTTGAACCTGAGGATTTCCTGCTGCATCCACCCGGTCACCAGGGCAGTGAGTTCTTCCGGTGTTGTAACGTCCCCTCTTTTTAAATCGAGAAAATCCGAGAGACGAAGGACTCCGCGGCATTTCGCTTTGAGCTCAGGAGGTCCGTAACACCAGAAGAGCAGCTTAATGCCTGCTCGATCCAGTATCTCTCCGTGCCACGATTCACGGTCTTGATAGCGGTCCCGTATCTTTCTGTCCAGGGATTCCCAGTTTTCTGCTGTAGGAAGAGGATCGTCCAGGTCGTACAGCTCATGTAAGGCGATCCAGAGGCTCTTCCAGTCACTGGTGAGGACGGCATCGGGCAGCCGATCGAGGTAATAGAAGAGAGCCTCTCTCTCTTCCTCCGGCGAGAGAGTATTGCCCGAATCTCTGATCTTGCTGAAAGGGGTGATTCCCTCTTCATCCCAGGAATGCCCCGCGTTTTTTGGATCGGCTGACAGAATATCTGCCAGCAGGTAGTGATTGCCCAGCAGGACGTGGAGAAGACCCATCCTTTCAGGCACCCAAACGTATGAATTTGAGATATGCTCGTGGGTATCAATAACCAGGATATCATTTATTTCAAAAGGCAAACAAACTCCTAAACCGTCAAAGCTTTTATAAGCAGGCGTAAATGCCGCTTCGCCTATCGGGGATTGTAGTATTTCGGATAATCCGTGCAGAGCAGATGGCTGGGCGGTTCATCCTCTTCGATATCGGGGAATCGTCCCATGGGCTGGTGGAAACGGTTGTCCGTATTGTCATCGTTGACCATTGAGACTTCTCCTATCAGCACACGGCTTTCCACAGCCCAGAACTTGTGATACTGACCTACGGGGAGGGTTATGCTTTCTCCGCGGCCGAGAATGATTGTAGCTCCCGGCTTAACAACCCTCTCGACACCGTCGGTGCTGATATGCACCTCTGTATCGTCCAGATCGCCGTTTTCCGTTGAATTGAAAACCTGAATAGCCAATTTCCCACCGCCCCGGTTGATGATGTCTTCCACCTTTTTCCAGTGGAAATGCATGGGAGTTACCTGATCCACATCAGTAATAAGGACTTTTTCCGCATAGAGTTTCCCCTTTCCCATTTTCAAGTCTTCAAGGCTGCCGTTGCGTATGGTAAATAAAAAGAGACCCATCTTTCGATAGTTCCCCAGTCCGAAATCCGTAATATCCCATCCCAGCTGCATTTCGACTATCTCCCTCGCTTCTTTCCCCCTCTCCTTCCACTCTTCCGGCGTCCAGTAGGCGAATGGCGGAAGGTAGAAACCCTGCTGTTTCATAAAGGCATCTGTATCATGCATGATCGTATTTATTTCCGATCTCCTCATTTCATCCTCCTTTAGAACATTGCCACAATAGTGAATCTTTTTCAAGAACAATTTAGCACCGATAGGGGTTTTCATGGCATATTTTGTACCTATCCGGCAGCCTTGACGGATAAGACTTTCGAAGGTTAAATATCTTATAGTATGGAGTTCTATATATGGGTATTGTGTATAGTTTTGGAAAGAATGAATATAAGAATTGGATTGTAGGAGAGACTGATTTCAAGCCGGAAAATGTAAGAAAATTCGAAACAATCTTCTGTCTCGGAAACGGTTATATGGCTGTAAGAGCAGCTACAGAAGAGGCTTACGTTGAAGAGACGAGAGGGTGTTATTTAGCTGGTATGTTTGATGAATTCCCCGGAGAGGTTACGGAACTGGCCAATATTCCCGACTGGTTAAATAGTGAAATAAGATTGGACGGCGAGAAATTCGATTTAAAGACGGGGAAGATTCTCTTTTATCAGCGACAGAT
>CBDUZM010000020.1:0-16260 GCA_965371685.1 uncultured Spirochaetaceae bacterium
AGGTGATATTCGACTGTATGTCCAGCGGCGTCCCTCACAAGCATGCAATGGATCGTATTATCGCAAGAAAGTCCTGAGGAGGTTTCATTATGAAAGTTATAGATCTTACACCTGACAATGAAAAACTCTACTTCATGTGTCTGGAAGACTGGTCTGATGAGATGAGGGAGGCGGGAGACCACAAAGAGAAGTGGTACCGCAAGGTGAAAGATAAAGGTCTGCGAGTGAAACTGGCTCAGGATGATGAAGGCAATATAGGCGGGATGATCCAGTACATGCCCGTGGAACATTCATTCATCGAAGGCAGGGACCTGTATTTCATACACTGTATATGGGTGCACGGTTACAAAGAGGGAAGGGGCAACTTCCAGAAGAAAGGAATGGGACAGACTCTGCTCCACGCTGCCGAAGAAGATGTGAAAGAGCGGGGGGCAAAGGGGCTCGCCGCCTGGGGGATCTCCCTGCCATTTTTTATGAAAGCCTCCTGGTTCAAGAAACAGGGTTATCGTAAAGTGGACAGGGTGGGAATACAGGTCCTGCTCTGGAAACCCTTTGAAGAAGATGCTGTTCCTCCCAGGTGGATCAGGCGGGAAAAAAAGCCCGGGAAAATGCCGGGCAAGGTCAATGTCACGGCATTTATCAACGGATGGTGTCCTGCTCAGAACATTGTCTTTGAAAGAGCCAGGAGAGCGGCAACCGAGTTGGGAGACAGGGTGGAGTTTACAGCGATCGATACATCGGACAGGGATATCTTTTTGGACTGGGGGATCACCGATGGGCTGTTCATTGACGGTAAACAAGTCAACACCGGACCGCCGCCTTCCTATGAGAAAATAAAACGCACTATCGCAAAAAGAGCCAATAAGCTGTGACTGAAAAAGGAGAGAGGAATGTTCTGATAACGGGCTGCTCGAGCGGTTTCGGCTTCCTGACATCCCTGAAGCTGGCTGAGTCAGGCTTCAAAGTCTATGCAACTATGAGAAACATGGACAAGAGCGGCCATCTTCTGGACGAAGCGGAAAAGCGGAATCTCACCCTTCATATTATAGAGCTGGATGTAACGGACACGGCTTCCATTGAAAAAGCCTTAGGTGAAATAGAAAAAGAGGACGGCAGGCTGAGCTTTCTCATAAACAACGCCGGCTACGGCCTGGGAGGTTTTTTCGAGGATATCTCGGACCGTGAATTCCGCGACCAGATGGAGACGAATTTTTTCGGTGTCTTGAACGTTACCCGGCAGGCTTTGCCTCTAATGCGAAAGGCAAAAGCAGGAAAGATTATCAACATCTCGAGCATCTCTGGACTAACCGCTTTCCCCGGCGTAAGCGCATATCATGCCAGTAAATGGGCGCTCGAAGGTCTATCGGAAAGCCTCCGCCATGAACTCAAACCGTTTAATATCGAGGTTATACTCATCGAGCCGGGCGCATATAAAACCAAAGTGCTCAAAAAAAACATACATATCGCATCCAGGTCCTTTGATCCTGAAAGCCCCTATTACCAGTACAATCAGAAGGTGCTCGAAGAGTTCAACAGGAGAACCGGGAAATTAAGGGATGATGTGGAGGCTGTGCCTGATCTCATCGTAAGACTGCTCAAACGAAAACGAAACAGGTTGAGACATATCGTCGGCTCGAGAGCGAAGGCCACTTTTCTGATGACAAGGATACTTCCCTTCCGGGTGTATGAATGGGCTGTCTATAAATATCTGTTTGCCAAGATCAAGGAACAGTGAACAAGTATGCAATCTTTGCAGATCTGATCGTCTTTTTTCATATGCTCTACGTAATCTTTGCCGTGGGCGGGGAAGCCGTTATACTCCTGGGCGCCTTGTTGAGATGGCGGTGGATAAGAAACATAGTCTTTCGAATCGTCCACATCGTCGCTGTGTTGATCGTTTCCATTGAATCCATGGCGGATTTCCTCTGCCCTATAACGGAGTGGGAGCACCAGCTTCGAAGGCTTGCCGGTCAGACCGTGGAGGAAGACATTACGTTTATCGGGCGTCTTATACGCCTGATCGTCTTCTACGATTTCCCGGACTGGGCTTTTTCCGTGATGTACATAGGTTTCGGAATCATGGTCGTTCTGACATTTGTCCTGATTCCGCCGAAAAGGAGAAAAACATGACAAAGCAGACATGGCTGGCGTGAAGGCGCCGGCAGGAAAATCGTAATCTGTAACATTTACCGTACCCTCATTCCCCATTCGAGTAAGGCCATGGCATCCTCATATTCCCTGGCTGCGAGAGAGACAAAATCGACCTTCTTTTCCAGGTTCCGGCAGAATACGAGATGCCCGGAGATTGCCTGGAACGCCAGGATCGGACCTGCTTCGTTGAGAGAGGTAAGATCAATGTCATCAATCTGTAGGCTTTCCTGTAAATCAGCTCGGATCGAAGCAAGTTCATCCAGCGTTGGCCGGGTATCAAACAGCAGGGCAAGATCCAGGTCGGCGCCTGCCTTGAGCTCCCCATCCTGTGCTGAACCAAAAAGCCAGACTGAAATAATCTGAGGATATGATTGCCACACCTTTTCGGCAGCTTCAAATTTTATCTTTTTCACAATTTTCCTGCTGTTTGTTCAAAAACGAGAGAATTTGTTTACGAAAACGTTTGAAATCATCCAAATTTTGATTGAGTATTGAAACAACAACCGAAGGGTCCACCTGCTCGTATCGATGAACAATAAAATTACGAAACTGAATCATCTTTCTATAAGGTTCGGAATCAGAGAGGGCGCCGAATGCAACACATCGATTTACAGCTTCAGCTCCTGTCGCTGAAGGAGTCTCTCCGGATATGGAAATCAGCCTCTGACAAATATCCACTACTATCTCGACAAGTATTTGGAGGTCTCTTTCAGCGGCTCTCAAGGTTCGCCAATCTTCTTTAAGCTGTTCCAGTGTAACCGGGCCAATGGAATAAAGCTCTCCAAGTGTGCTATCGAGAGACTGAAGTTTTCTCATTATTACACCATTAATCATCTTTCCGCAGACCTCAACTCCAAGAATACTTATTAGGAAAGGAATTATCAAGCTTCACAATATATTCACCCGAGCATATTGTGAGGATCCAGGAGCTTTTCCAGCTCCTCTTCGGTAAGGATCCCTTTTTCACTCACCAGCTCTCGTATAGTCTTTTTTTCCTTTAACGCTTCGTGAGCCAACTCGGCGGCCTTATCATATCCCAGCCGTATGGCAAGAGGGGTTACAAGCGCAAGGCTCAATTCCACCAATTCCGCACATCTCTCTCTATTCGCCTGAACGCCCTTAATACATCGCTCTGCGAATACCCGGCAGGTGCAGTCGAGGAGAGAGATCGCCGTCAGTGTCTCGTAAGCGATGAGCGGGTTCATCATGTTCAGCTCCAGGGGGCCGTGCCGGGCGCCTATACTGACAGAGAGATGTTTCCCCATCAGGTACGCTGCTGCCTGAATGACCATTTCCGGAATTACCGGATTCACCTTACCCGGCATAATGGAGCTGCCCGGCTGCAGTGCAGGAAGCACGATCTCACCCAACCCGCCTCTCGGTCCGCTGGAGAGAAGACAGAGATCGTTCGCTATTTTCATAAGACTGCCTGCAATGGTATTAATCGCTCCCATCAGCTCCGCCTGGGCGTCCCTCGATCCGATTGCCTCGAAAAAATTTTTGGCAACCCGAAAGGAAACACCCGTACGACGGGCAATTCTCTCCACCACTTTCCCCGCCATCTCCGGAGGGGCATTCAAGCCGGTGCCCACTGCCGTGCCGCCGAGAGCCAGTTCCTCCAGGTGGGCGAAGCAGTACCCCAGCCTTTCCCTGCCTTTACCTACCTGCGATGCAAATCCTGAAAACTCCTGCCCCAGGGTCATGGGCACCGCATCCTGGAGGTGAGTCCTGCCGATTTTGATTACATCGTCAAATTCCCTACTCTTTCCCTCAAGCGCCTTCTGCAAATCTTCAAGGGACCGGCTCAGGCTTTCCGCTTCAAGGCGGTCGGCTATGTGAATCGCGGTGGGAATGACATCGTTGGATGACTGGCCGCGGTTTACGTGGTCGTTGGGATGAACCGGTTTTTTTGTTCCGAGGGCTTGCCCCAGGATCTCGTTGGCACGGTTGGCGATCACCTCGTTTGCGTTCATGTTCCACGAAGTGCCGGATCCTGTCTGGAACACATCGACGGGAAAATGTTCATCCCATTTTCCTTCAATCACCTCATCCGCTGCCTGAATGATCGCACCGGCGATCTTTTCATCCACCAGACCAAGCTCTTCGTTTACCTCGACCGCATAACGTTTGATAAACCCCAGGGCACGAATCATGGGTATAGGAATTCGAGCATCGGAAACCGAAAAATTATCCACCGCCCGCTGGGTCTGAGCACCCCAGTAGGCCCGGGATGAAATCTTCATCTCACCCATAGTATCTGATTCGATCCGTATGTTTTCTTCCATAATCAAAGAATAGAGGCTTCGCTGAAATGTATCAAGCCGCCTGTTAACTGAAAGATTGTTAAGTTGGGACGTTGAAAGAATCTAACGGCTTTTCATACATACGAAAAGTATGATATTTTCTGTTTTTAAGGGGGAACGGCAATGGTAATTCATGAAAGCGAAAGGGAACTCACGAAACTATCCGGCGAGGGAATACAGGACGTTTCAAAACGGATTCTTGCCGGTCTCAAAGACGGTTACCGGGGATTCTTGAGAGAGTTCAACATAGGCCCTGGGGGACATACGCCCTATCACAGCCACGACTGGTATCACCTGGTATATATGCTCGAAGGCGAAGGCATACTCAATCTGGAAAAACAGAATTACGATCTGCGAAAAGGCGCCGTCATCTTTATAGAGTCAAATCGCCCTCACAATTTCACCAACACCGGAACCGTTGACATGAACTTTCTTTGCCTCGTACCGGAAAACGGGGATTCCTATTAGCTGTATTGAATCCTGTCAGTTAATGTGAGCGGTGCTTCCTACCTGGATGCACTCTGTTTTCAGAATCCCGGCAAGGCTCATAGCGTTTCTCCCTCCTCAGGGTCAGGATTGAAAATCATCCGGCTTTCTTCTTCAATAATCAGATCGAGAATACCATTCTTCGTAGATGCGGATATCAACTTTTTAATCGTATCTTTCCTGCGCAGCAGAAGGGTAATCCTGGCCATGATTCGGAGGTGTACGGTTTCACTGTCCGCACAGAGCATGACAAATAAGCGGGTCAGCTCTCCATCTAAAGATGCGAAATCCGTTCCTTCACTGCAGATACCAATAACCAGGAACGGTCCACCCGGGGGATTATCCTGTGAATAACGTAAATGAGGTAAAGCGACCGATTTACCAATAGCCGTCGACGACATGTTCTCCCGCCTCATCAACTTGGCGAGAAAGGTATCCTCCTCATCGACGATTCCCTTGCTGGTAAGCGGCTGGATTAACTGCCTTAATACCTCCTCCTTACTCCCGCTTCGAATATCAGGAAGGATAAAGTCTTCTCCGGTCATACGAGAAAGGGAGACCCGGTCTCTGTCGGAATAAATCACCCTGGCAAGATCAGAAGAGTGCATATTCTGGATATTTGTCATAATCCATTCATCAATATCTTTCCGCCGGAATCGCCACTGACTGGCTACCTTGAAGCAGGGAAGCTCTCCCCGGTGCACAAGGCGCAACACTGTCTTTTCAGCCAACTTCAAATACACAGCAAGATCGCTTAGAGTCATAATTGGATTTTGTAAGTTTTTCATAGTCCCCTATAGTTTCTTATAGTCATTTATGAGGTTCTATTGTATATAATAATACATTATTTAAAATTGTCAATAGTGGTGGAGAATATTTCCTGTAAAATTGGCCTTCCGGCATGCAGGAGTTTCACCGGTTGATTCAAGGCATGAATTTCTGTTATAACCCTATCACAGGTTTCATACGACATTCTGCTGAACGCAAAGGAGATGAAAAAATGACCGGCATTATAAAAGTCAGGAAAATTTATTCGGACGGCAGGCACAATGCCTTCACGGATATGGAGTATTGGAAAGGATACTACTACATAGCCTTTAGGAACGGAAACGGACATGCACGCCCGGGTCCGATGGATGCCCAGGGCAATATTATAGTCATCCGATCCAGGGATCTCAAAGATTGGGAGGCTCGCAGTATCGGCACCAACGGAGATGACAGGGACCCTGCCCTATTGAATATGGGTGAAGAGCTGGGCCTTTTCTTCGGCTCCGCTACACCACAGGATCCCGGCCGGCAGCTATATGAGGCGGGCAGTAAGAGCAGATGTCAGACCCATGCTGCATTCACTACAGATGGCACAACATGGTCCGATCCTGTACCGGTGTATGAATCTGGCGCCTGGCTGTGGCAGGTTGAGTGTTTCAAGGATATATGCTACGGAACGGCTTACAACAGCGAAGGAACTCTGAAAATAGCCCGTTCGACTAACGGACGTAATTGGAAAACAGTATCGACAATACCTGCTGATAAATTCAAATCCACTGAAGCCGGATTGTGGATTACAGACGATGATGTAATGCATATTGTTGATCGAGCCTCGGACAATCCTGTCATGGCTCTGCTGGCCGAAGCCCATCCTCCGTATACTGATTGGAAATTAACCGAGTTGAACTATACAGTGCACTGCCCGGTAATCCGGCCTGTAGATAACGACCTCTGGATTGCCGGAAAGACAATTACCGCTCAGTTTCCCCCATCAGTAGAGATTCCGTCTGAGCCGTCAAAGGAAAAGATCGAATCACTCGCACGGCAGGATGAACGCCTGGCTAAAACACCACAGGACTGGCACGCTGCAATCTGGCGCTTGAAAGGCAGCCGTCTGGATCCGATCGTGGTCTTTCCGTCAAGAGGGGACTGCGGTTATCCGGGATTAGTAATTGAAAACAACCGTGTTCTGATGAGCTATTATTCCCAGCACGATATAGATAATGGACCGGAACCTGAACCAGGCGAGTGCGCAAGCGAGATCTACCTGGCGGAAGTCTCCATATAGGAAAGCGTATGAACCTCGTGAGTCCAGCCGGAATAAAAACCTAAAACAAATAAAGCATCGGAAGCATCTTCCAACAGCGGTTAAATTATGCCTTGACAATCAGTATTAAGATGCTATGATGCCTATATGAGAACAACTCTCACCATTGACGATGAACTGATGAAGGAACTCCGGGAGGAGGCTCACACCAGGGGGCTGCCTGTAAAAGAGGTAGTTAACCGGGCGTTACGAGTCGGTCTGAGGGAGTATCACCGGCCAAGGTCCGCCAAGCCTTATAAATGCCGAACCTTCTCGCTGGGATATCCTCCCCTTGCCGATCTGGACCGTGCTCTGGATCTTGCAGAGCGTCTCGAGTCCGAGGAGATAGCCAGAAAGCTGGCGCTGAGGAAATGAAAGTCGTAGATATCAACATTCTGATCTACGCTGTAAACCGGGACGCACCACGACATGCCAGGGCTAAAGAATGGTGGGAGCAAGCGCTGTCTTCCGAGGAGCCAGTCGGATTGACCTGGATCGTGCTGTTGGGTTTCCTAAGAATTATCACCAGTGGTCGAATTATGCCCAATCCGCTGCTTGCTCAAGATGCCATAGGGCTGATCGAAGAGTGGCTTCACCAGCCGACTGCACGGCTCATTGTTCCCACAGCAGAACACTGGGCTGTCTTCAAAGAGCTTCTCGAACCCCTTGGAACGGCAGGCAACCTGACTTCCGACGCTCATCTGGCCGCACTGGCCATTGAACACGGTGCCTATCTTTATTCCACAGACAACGATTTCGCTCGTTTCGCCCAGCTAAGATGGGCCAATCCTCTCGAGTAACCTTACCCTACCCGGGAGATGCAACAATGATTGATGCCGTCGTTCAAACATACTGTCGATGCCGCGGATGCAGGAATATTATAACTTGAGAGGCTACATCAACGTCAGCGCCGCCAATCTTTACAGAAGACCGGTTTTCTCTTCCGAAATCTGTTCCCAGGCAGTGCTGTGGGAAAAGGTGGAAATTATCGGAAGGCGGAAAGCTTTCTTAAAGGTTGTTGCCGAGGACGGTTACAAGGGGTGGAAAAGCGAGAAACAGATAAGCCCGGATTCCGGACCTGTCTCTCTTAAAATGGTCTATTCTCCAAAGGTCGACGTTCACGACGCCACGGGGGGCAATCCTATCGGCGAGGCTGTCACCGGTAGTTATATAAAAATCATCTCTGAAAAAGAAGGATGGCATCAGATCGGGTTTCCTGATGGAAGGTTGGGATGGGTAAAAAGAGATGCGTTCGGGACTCCACCGGAACCGGGCAGGGAGAGTGTGGTTCAAACAGCAAAATCCTTTCTCGGCGCTCCCTATTTCTGGGGCGGGAAAACACGGGCAGGCATTGACTGTTCGGGCTTCACCCAGCTTGTTCACAAGCTCCACGGAATAAGAATACCCCGGGACTCCGGACTGCAGCATAAAGCTGCCCGGTTTGTTTCTGACGATCCCTTGAAAGGAATGCCCGGCGACCTGCTTTTTTTCGTTGAATCGGGAAGGCGCATTACGCATGTAGCAATACGCATGGAGGGCGGCAGGATAATTCACGCAAGCGGTCGAGTCAGGATCCAATCGCTGAGCCCGGACGATGACTGTTTCAATCCTAAACTGGGAGACACCTTTGTATGCGTCAAGACCTTTCTAAGCTCCGGCGCTCTATCAGCACCATGAATCCAGGGCTGACAGAAACAGGAAAGCTATCTATACTCTGCCCATGATATACGTCCTGCTCGTCTTCCTCTCCGGTGCTGCCGGCGCCCTCTATGGGCTGTCATACAAATTCCGCGAACAAAAAAACTATTCAATGGATGTCATGCTTTTTCTCTTTGCCCTTTTCTCTGTAGTTTTTTCCGTCATCTTCATACTGATCTTCGGCGAACCCTTTTACTCCTGGAATGCTCTCCTGCTGGGGGTTCTCTATGGTTTTACCATGGTTATCACTGTTGGTCTCTACCTCAGGGTTACAGCAAGGGCAAAGCTGAACATAAGCTGGACAATCATTCAGTTCAGTGTGCTCATACCTTTTTTTGCAAGCATTATCCTGTACAACGAAAAATTAAAAATAGAGGCTCTCATAGGAACGCTCCTTATTTTTATCTCCATCCTCTTTTTCGGGCTGGGTAAAAAGGACTCATCCGGGAAGCGCGCCGTGCCTGATTTGAAAACAGGCTTGTTCCTGCTTTTCTCCTCGCTGTTCACCGGCATAGCGATGACTTTCCCCAAGGTGTATGCAGTCGTTGAAAAAGAAGCGGGGCCTTTTACCCTCCTGTTCTACAGGGGCTTAAGCACAGCACTGGTTTCCGGTATCATACTTATTGTCAGGAAGATACCCGATCTTAAGAGCCGGTTTAAACCGGGACTATTCATAATATCCGCCAATATGGGTTTAATGGGTCTTCTCGTTACCGCTTTCATTATTATCGCCCTGAGGGGAGGTATCCCCGGATCTATAGCCTTCCCTGTAAGAACGGTAGTGAATGTGATGACTGTTTTCCTTCTCTCCTTCATCCTGTTCAAGGAGAAAGTACGGCGCCTGGAAGGATTGGGAGTGGTAGTCGCCTTAGCCGGCATCGTCATAGTGTCGGCAGCCGTTGTATAAACCCCGGGTGGGTCGCCCTGCCGGGGCGCCAAAAAAAGCCGGGGCAGATTCATGCAGAACCTGCCCCGGCATATCGACATAAAAAGCGTTAGAAACCTATCTCGTTGTTTGCATCCTTGATGAAGTCAGCCATCGCCTTTTCCGGTGTCTTGGTTCTAGCGTAAACCGCCTCGACTGCCGCTGTCATGTACTTTGCGACTTTAGTCCAATTAGGAGAAAATTCTGCTGAGCCAAAGAAACGCACACCGTAATTGGACAGCTCCGCCGCGTACCTGTCAATGTCGGGCTTGAATTCGAGCCACTGGTCGGTCTTGTACATCTCCTCGTTGGCACTCTTCCGAGCCGAAATGTAAAGCACCGTATCCAGCATTACCAGCACATCCTTGCTTGTCACGAACTTGGCGAACTCGATCGCCGCTTCCCGTGTTGCGTCGTTCTCGGCCTTCTCAAACACGGAAAAAGAGCCGCTGGTGAGATATGTCCCACGCTTTTTGCCCGGCGCCTTGGGATACGGAGCTACGTACGGTCTGAAGTTCTCGACGGTGCCTCTCTTCACGTACCGGTCGATTCTGCCGATCTCGTAGGGCCCGCCCTGGCCCATGGCAAGCTTGTGCGCATGGAAGGGATGGATCACGCCGTAAACGTCCAGGGCCTCGGCGCCCTTCGGAGCGATTTTATGCTCGTACATCGCATCTACAATGAACTGAAGACCGGCAATAAATTCCTTCGAATCCACAGTGAAAGCGGTCTCCGAATCGTTGAGCAGCCGTCCGCCGAAGTTGTAAATATATACCCAGTCCGTGGGATCTCCGGTAAATTTCTTGGCCTGGAAACCGGTAAGAAATATATCGTTCTCGCCGTCACCATCCGTGTCCTTGGAGATCTTCTTCCCCACTTCCACGAATTCATCCATACTCCAGCCCTTATCCACGATCTTCTTCCAGTCCACCCCCGCTTCTTCGAACATAGGCGGATAGATAAGGTTCGTAACCCCCATCCCGTTGTTGCCGAAGCTCCACGGAAATCCCATGACCTTGCCGTCCACAGTGGCGCCTTCCAGGGCTACCGGCACGAAGTCCCTCTTGTCCTCCCTGGTCAGGTACTTGTCGAGAGGGACGACCAGCCCGGCTTTCGAAAGCTCGACAAGACTACGCACCTTACTCACATTGGGGGTCGTACCCGCCGCAATTGCCGCCATCTGCTTCTGCTCGTACTCCGCATTACTGACCATCACGCCGGTCACCTTGACGTTGGGGTGCATCTTCATGAATTCGTTGGAAGCCCACTCGATGAACTCTGTTCCGTCCGGGGCCTGGTCCTCCGGAAATCCCGGCACCACGATACGCCACGGGTTGTTCCACCACGTGATCTCGACGTTCTCCAGCTCATCTCCCCCAGTTCCCTGCCCCCCGGCGCCGAAAGCCAATCCGGCGCCTGCAAGCAGCAGGAGTGTGACGATACACACATGTTTCGTTGTTTTTTTCATTTGTCCTCCTCCGATAATTAAAATCGAATTTATTATCAGGCAAACTGGTGCAGCTGTCAAGAGAAAGTGATGGTACAAGAAATTCTGTACTTGACAATAAGGAAAATTCAGCCAAGAATACATTCATTATTTTCGCGCCGCAGGCACATAATAGAGAAAATGGCAAATAGTGCAGCGAAGACAGGAACAATAGATTATAAACCGCCGGGCCTTGTCCGGCAGATCGTCAAGGGAAGGGCCGGGTACTTTTTCCTGCTTCCTCATTTTCTATTCTTTGCTGTGTTTTTTCTCGTTCCCTTCTTTCAGGGCCTCTACGGTAGTTTTTTTAAATATACACTCTTTGAGCTCGAGTTCTGGGGTCTTCAGGGTTACGGGAAACTCCTGAAGGATCGCTTCTTCTGGATCGCCTTGAGAAACTCAGGGATCTACACCCTGGGTATCGTTCCCCTTTGGCTGTTCAAGGCGCTCTTAATTTCGGTGCTGCTCTTCCCGTTTTCCTCGAAAGTCCAGACTACATACAAGGCTATGTTCTACCTGCCGCACGTCATGAGCCTGGTTATCATCTCGATGATCTGGCTCTGGATCTATAATCCCCAGTACGGTCTGTTAAATGCTCTCCTGAAGATGGTCGGACTGCGCGGGCAGGTCTGGCTGGGGAACAAGTACCTGGCCATGCCGTCGATGATCTTCATGCAGTTTGTTATGGGAGGAGGAACCACCATCGTCCTCATATCGGCGGCATTAGCAGGCATACCACCGAGCTATATAGAGGTCGCCCGGATCGAGGGAGCGAATCCCGTCCAGGTCTTCTTCAAGATAATGCTTCCCCTCATCAAACCGATTATCCTCTATCTGGTGGTCATAGGGACCATCAGCAGCTTCCAGGTTTTCACACAAATTTACATCCTGACCAAGGGCGGCCCTGAGTTCGCCACCGTCACCATGGTCTACCAGATATACGAACGGGCGTTCCTAACCTTCGACTACGGGGTCGCCCTGTCGCAGTCGGTTTTGTTAATGCTCTTACTGATCGTGCTGGCCATAGTCCAGTTCAAGTGGCTCGGTGGCGGAGTGGAGTACTAGACATGGTTATAGCAGGAAGAGCGCCTGTCAAAATTAAACCCTGGTCAGTCGTCGTTATTGCCTTTTTGACCATCATGGCGGTTATATCTCTCACCCCTCTGTGGTGGATGCTCGTTACTGCATTCAAAAAGCCGGACCTGGTGCTCGAATTCCCACCCAGGTTCCTGCCCATTCCGTTCACCATAAATAACTTCGTCCAGGTAGTTAAATTCGGGTATATGGCCCGGTGGTTTCTCAATACGATCATCGTTTCTGTCTCAGTGACGGTGGTTGGAGTTTTTTTTGCCAGCATGGCCGGCTATTCCCTGGCTAAAAAGAAGTTCCCGGGGAATAAATACTTCCTCGCGCTCTACATAGCCTCCATGATGATTCCGGCCCAGGTGACCCTGGTTCCCCGGTACATACTGTGCAGTAAACTTGGTCTGCTCGATACCTATTGGGTGCTCATCCTGCCTTTCATAGCCAGCCCGGCGGCGGCTTTCCTGGTAAAGCAGTATATGACTAGCCTTCCCACAGCTCTTTTAGAGTCCGCACGGATCGACGGCGCCGGAGAGTGGACGACCTACGCCAGGATCGTCTTCCCCCTGGCAATGCAGGGCCTGGCCGTCCTCGTTGTCATGACTTTCGTAGCCCAGTGGAACTCCTTTCTCTGGGTTCTCATTGCCACGAACAGCACAAAGATGAGGAACATCCAGGCAGGGCTGAGTTACTTCCAGGAGCTCTATCCAATGCGCTACGCCGACCTAATGGCTGCGTCCACCCTTTCCGCCATTCCCATGATCATCGTATTCTTCTCCCTGCAGAAGTACTTTCTCAAAGGAATTACGGTCGGCGCCATAAAGGGATAAGGAGAAAAGATGAAATACTCGTTTATGACCTTTTCCACACCGGAGCTCACCCTCGACGGAGTGCTTCAGGCAGCTTCAAAGTACGGCTATGACGGCGTGGAACCCCGCGCAGAATCCGGTCACCGCCACGGTGTTGAGACGTCCGCCTCCTCTGCGGCTCGGGAAGAAATCAGGGCCAAAGCCCGTGAAGCGGGGGTGGCGTTCTCGTGCGTAGCCACCTCGTGCGTATACGCCGATCCGGAAACGAGCGCAGAGAATGTGGAGAAGACTCACGCTTTCATCGACCTGGCGGCCGACATCGGCTGCACGCGGATACGTGTGTTCGGAGGACGGATCGGCGGAGGGCTTTCCCGGGAAGAAGCGATCGAGGTGGTGACCGGATCCCTGGCCTCTGTAGCCGGCCATGCCGGTGAGCGGGGTGTTGTCGTGTGCATGGAAACCCACGACGACTGGTGCGATCCCGTTCATGTGGCCCGGATCATGACAGGAGTCGGACATGGAGCAATCGGCGTTAACTGGGATATTATGCACCCGGTCAGGGCCGCCGGCTATACCATGGAAGACGCCTGCGTTCCTATTCAAAAGTGGATCTCTCATGTGCATTTTCATGACGGGGTACGGGAGGGGGAAAATACGTCCCTCGTTCCCATCGGTCGTGGATTCGTCGATCACCTCACCGCCGTTCGTATCCTGCTCGAAGCCGGGTACACAGGATTCCTGAGCGGGGAATGGATCAACTGGGAACGCGGCTATGAGACATACCTTCCCGAAGAGCTGTCAACCATGAAAAGCTATGAACAGAATCCCTGAGCTCAGCGCTGCATAGAAAGTAAATCAGTCAGTCCGGATTCAGGATATTTATAACGTTCAACTTCGCAATTTTATTGAAGACTGTGGCGCTGATCTTTTTCCCGTCTCGAAGCTTTAACAACAAATCCACCAGCGGCGTCGGTGTGTCAGGCGCACATATGTCCGTGCCGAACATCAGCCTGTCCTGAAATTCATTTAAAAATTTAACCGCATATTCTTCGTCCCTTGCAAGGGCATTATGACCGCTCCCCGCAGAAAGATCTCCATACAGATTATCGTATTTCCTGAACAGTTTGGGCACCGCCCCCTCTTCTTTGATGGGATACCCTGGATAACCATACCTGTCGGCAACAGTATTCAGGACACCCATTTCAGCCCAAAAAGTCTGTGAATGAGCAAAAAATTTCAACCCGGAAAACAGGCTCAGGCTGCGTTCAAGCTGCGGGAGCCCCGGATCGTCATACAACCCGTATATCCCGCCTATTTGCGGCGCCATGTGAAATGTGACCGGAAGGTCCTCCTTTTCAGCATGCTTGAAAAGATTCTGCACCATTGGATGTAAAACAGGAAGATTGGCTGTAATCTCTCCGATGCCTTTGCATCCCTTATCTTTATAATGCTTCATTATACGACCGAGCGGCGCATCGGGTGAATTACTCATGGAACGAGGATCCACATTGCAGAAAGGAATAAACCTTCCTTTATACTCTTCTGACAGCTCCAATACCTCCTCTACCGATTGAGGCACAAAAGCGCATTCAGGACTGACGCCTGGAAGTAATACAGCCCTTTCAACATCAATAGCGTCATACCTTTTTATTAACTCCTCCGGTGTGGCATATGTTTTCCCGTTCTGAGGATTTCTCGAAGGTCCCGGTATTCTTCTCGTATGCACATGTACGTCTATAAACATAGCTTAACTTATATCAACTGGCAGTGAGAAAATCAAGAGTTAAAGCGTTTATCGCAGCAATTCCCCAATCTAATGGTTCTATGAAGATACAAAGTGGACGCAGCTGAAACATTCCGGAATGTGCGAGTCGTACACGCCGTGGGTGTTGAGAGCCCAGCCCGGACTCGGATCATGGGTGGTTCCACCGTGGCGCAGAGCCTCAAACCGCGAAAAATCCATCCTCCAGACATCACCATCCTCCGGCGGCAGGGACCGTTCGTCTGCAAGGGTCTTCATACCTTCCCACGGAAGGGCCAGTTCCACGGTCCACCCTTTGTCCAGGTGGCTGGGATCATTCAGCTTTCCATTAACCCTGACCGCCACTTCAAGACCCGGAAAATCCCACCCTCGAAATGCCCATCGACGGCCACGCGGATGCTTTCCCCCTCGTATGAGATCCTGATAACCCCCCAAGACGTCGACATCGCCACCTAAGAGGTCGAATTCGGGAGTGTCGAAACGACTGCCTTGCTTGTACGCGTCCTGCCAGATATAGAATATCTCTAAGATGGCGCCAAGAGCATTTATTTCCAGCTCGTAGTAGCAATCCTCACCTCCAATGAATAGCTCCACGTCGTTCTCCAGGTAAATGAGTGAATCCCTCTCTGTAAGATGTGCTTGAACATTTGGCTCCTCTACCCAGTAGCCGACGTAGAAGTAATCGTCATTCCAGAAAGCGGCTATGCGTGTATCCCAGAAACAAGGCTCCCCCGTTACAAGATCCTCGAAACGAGGGGATTTCCGGGCCTCTCTCCAGAAGGGCTTGTTCAGGTCTCCGTCGATGTTGATGATATTCCTGATACGCCGGCAGGTATAGTGCTTGATCATTTCTTCCGAGCAGCCGTACTTGCTATCCATAAGTCCTCCACAATATCTCCAGTAAAGTGTACATCGAAACGAATAGGATGTCACGGTATCGTTTATATGGCTGTGAACACGTTGCCCGAAAGGCATAAGATCGTATATATTTAACCGCAGAAACTTATGAAAAACACGATGGATCGTCTGCACGAATTAACAACGGAGCAGCCCAATCCCCTGTCTGCAGGAATTGACAAGAAATCTGCTCTGGAAATTCTTAAAATCATCAACCGGGAGGACCGTAAAGTCCCCATCGCTATTGAAAAGGAACTCGAGAACATAGGCAGGGTTGTAGATGTCGTGGTGAATTCCTTTAAAAAGGGGGGCCGTCTCTTCTACGTGGGGGCAGGCACATCCGGACGCCTTGGAATCCTCGACGCGGCTGAATGCCCGCCCACATTCGGCACACATCCTGAAATGATCCAGGGAATCATCGCCGGAGGCAAGGACGCCCTGACCCGGGCCGTGGAATGGGCGGAGGATAAGGAAAGTGAAGGTAAAAAAGCTATAGACGCAAAGGGCTTAAGTGACCGCGATGTGCTCATAGGCATAACAGCGAGCGGACAGGCGCCCTTTGTTATCGGTGCGATGAAAAGGGCGG
>CBDUZM010000021.1:0-15857 GCA_965371685.1 uncultured Spirochaetaceae bacterium
AGGCATCTTGGTTTTGCCACTCCCTTTATAAGGGATGTTTGTTTTCTCATACACTACCATATGCTGCCCGCCGCGCTGGTCAAGATGCCCCTTTACAGGATCGAAAAGATTATGGATTCCAGGCTCTTTCCCTCACTGCTGGAGCTATTCCGGGCCGATATTTCAGCCACCTTCAGGGGACCGGACAAGTACTATGAAGCATGCCGAGTATATAAAACCTATTTGAAACGCAGGAAGAATCCCTATAAACGATTGAAAAGGAACAGGCTTGTCGGTTAAGCGTTTTCAGATCAGATTCATTCCCGACAGCACCAGGGTAATACCGGCAGTGCAGGCGGTTTCTGTTCGCAGTACGCGTGCTCCCAGGCCAACCAGATGGAAGCGATGAACCTTCAGAAGTTCCCTCTCCTTCTTTGACCAGCCCCTCTCCGAACCTACTGCGAGGATACAGGCTGTTCCATTCAGGAAGGGAGCGTCCTTAAGGGGAATATCTGCCTCATAATTGTCGAGAGCCAGGCGCAGAGCCGGTTCAGGAAGAGATGCCATGCAGGAGACCATCGAATCGGAAAGCCTGACCTCCGGCAGGCGGGTACAGAATGCCTGCTGGGCGCCTTCCTTCAAGTAACTACGGTAACGATCGTGCGACCACAATTTACTCCGTCGATAAGAGGCCTCGCTTTTTTCAGTGGAAACAAAAAAAATTCTGCTTACCCCTAAAGCAGTGGATTCTCTCAGGATTCTTCGGGCACTTTGCGGACGGGGAAGGCCGACTATTAAGGTGACGGGAAAAAGCTCAGGAGTTACGTCTTTATTCCAGGAAAACTCAAAGTTAAGGCCATCCTCTATCACGGATAAAAGCCTGGCTTTTCCTCGAGGACCGTTCACCATACCAACATCAAAGCTTTCTCCTGTGCTGATTTTTAACACATGCAGTATGTGGACGGCTCTATGGTCATGCATTGGAAGAGGCTTTGAAACTTCTTCCGAATCAAAAAGGATAACATTCATAGGTCATTATATAATATCATGATACTGAGGTATTAAAGAAGTCCGGTGAACCCGATACTATTAAAGATAAAAGAAAAGCGGCATCGGGAGGAATGAGGGGGAGAAGATGCTTACCAATTCATTCTACGTGAAAATCCGGACAATGGCAGAGGAAAAGTTTAAGGAAAAATATCCGGAATATGGAGATGTTTTTTCCGAGCTGACGAAATTCTTAAAAAACCATGAATCATACCCTGTGCTGGCTGTTGAGAGAGTAGAGAGCTACAGCGCCGGCAAGAAAGTCATCAAGACGCTTTTCCTGCTCCCCGGGGATAATGGAAAATTTGCCTGGATTTTATCAGACTGGGTGGAGTATTCGGGTTTGAGCGGTCTCTGGTAGATGCCGTATGGATGGAAGAAAAAGGGCGGCTATTCAGGTGAGTAGATGAAATATAAGACCAGCAGGAAGAGGGATGTGCTTTCTTCCGAGGCAGAGAATTTTATTAAGGACGCAAAGCTGGCCAGGAAGAAGCTCCGGGAGGAAGAACCGGAGCTCATCCGGAAACTGCTAATGGATAGCAGTTTAGATGAGACGAAATCGTCCTCTCATTCAGACAGCTCTTCGAGCCCGCAGTACACCGACGAAGCAAGATATGTTATGGACAAGGAGAGTGAGAACAGAATACTGAAAAGCTTTAAGAGTGTGGTTCCGTATTCTGTAGCGGAAAAGAACAGAGAAAGAATCATATACAGTTACGAAAGGCGCCATTTTTTTCAGTTCGTATTCAAGGAATATTCAAAAATAAAAGATTTTGCCAGGCGGACAAAGGTCATTGTGTGCTTGTTTATTCCTCCCAGGGCTCGAATAAACGGAAACATCAGGAATGTCCTCAATGATTATTTGAAGACCGCTGTATCCGATCTAAAAAGTCCACTGGAGTTTATCCAAAATAACGGATGGCGTTATTTAACTAAATCTGAGTATAACCTATTGACTGAATTCGCCGGTCTTTGCAGCTGCATGGAGGGAATAAATTTCAAACGCCTCAACGTTAATGACACTCGATTTCGTTCTTTGAATAAACTCGAAGTCTTTTTTCTAACCTGTCATTATAAGAAGAATTACCCGGATATTATAAAACGGGCTATGAACGAAGTCCTTAAAATGGAGGCTCGTTTTGAGGACAGGCTGAGGACATACAAGGAGATCGTTGATGTTATACTTTCAGAGAATGCCTCCCAACCCTCTCTTTACAACTTCATTGTGGGAATTAATATTGTCCGTTCAAGACAGTATATCGACTTCCCGGAGCTTATAAACCGCAGTGCGGGAGCGGTAATAAACACAGCTCATTTTAATTGCAGAAGGAAGGTGCAAAAAAAGATCAATCGCTATATCGACGATACTTTGAGGAACGTTTTCCGCCTCCGGAAGGAAAAGGCGGAGGTTGACAGGTTGAGGCTTTTTTTAGACATGAATGAAGAAGGCACGGTGAATTTCAACAGGCTTTATGAATTTATAAATAAGAGCAATGTACTTCAGGGCATTAATGCCGAAAGCGAGCTGGAGAACATGGCTCAATTTACCATTATTCTCTTTTCCACTTTTATCAGAGAAATGGTCCGGTTTCTCAACGGTGAAATTACACTTGCCAACGGATTAAATATCCAAGTTTTTGCCAATGAT
The DNA here is from genome assembly GCA_965371685.1 of uncultured Spirochaetaceae bacterium. GTDB lineage: Bacteria > Spirochaetota > Spirochaetia > SZUA-6 > CAZLRN01 > CBDUZM01. The sequence goes on from CBDUZM010000021.1 coordinate 2,675, forward strand.
TTCTTCAAATTTGAAATTGAGAGAATTCGTTACTCTCTCAGCACACTCGAGGAAATGGAGAGAAATCTTCCGACTTTTTCACGGGTGCGCTACATAGGGCTTCGTCAGTCAATCACGAGCGGAGAGCCGGAGGAGAACGAAATTCTGCGGCTGATTAATGCACTCGTGAGCTTTATTCAAAGTATTGGAAAAAAACTTGTACATATCAAACAGTTCAGTGTCGACGAGTCGGCTGTTGAAGGAAAGCCTGCGCCTTTAGATTCCGCAACCATCGTGTCGCGTGCGTTTTCCATACCGTATAAGGATGAAATAATAGAGGGAACAGGTATTACCGGTGGAATGAGCGTTCTCGAGACGATTACGTACATCATACGTCTTTCCTACCTTATAGGTATGATGTATGTGGATCCGGTAATGACGGCTCTCCTTGAAAGGGAAAAACCCATCACATATGAAATTGTAAGCTTGAAAAATAGATTAAAACGAGTAGCGGATCCGCTCCAATTCAGAAAGATACAGGAATTGTACAAACTTAGCCAGGATATTTAAAAGATTTTCATAATTGCTGCTGCGGGTTGACAGTTCGCGGATTAATGCGTAAAGAGAGAAAAGGATTTTTACCATGGAATCGACGGAGAAAAAATTTAAAGCCATCGATACCGCATCCTTACCCAGACATTTCAATGCCCCGGAGATCGAGAAGAAGTGGGGAAGGACCTGGGAAAAGAGCGGAATTTATCGTTACGATCCTTCCGGAAAACGCGAAGACACTTTTGTAGTCGACACACCTCCTCCCACCGTGTCAGGATCGCTTCATGTCGGCAGCCTGTTCAGCTACACCCACACGGATATCATTGTAAGATATCAGCGCATGACGGGCAAAAAAATCTATTACCCCATGGGCTGGGATGACAACGGTTTGCCTACCGAACGGAGGGTTCAGAACTATTTCCACGTACTTTGCAAATCTTCTATGCCTTATGAAGAAAAACTGGACATCCAGGCGGCCACGTCGAAACAGAGACGGGAAGCGCCCCGCGCAGTTTCACGAAAAAATTTTATTGAGCTGTGTCACCGCGTTACGGCGGAGGATGAAAAGGCGTTCATGGGGCTCTGGAAGCGGATAGGGCTCTCCGTGGATTGGCAGGAGGAGTATGCTACCATAAACGATCATTGCCGCCGGCTGGCCCAGTTGAGCTTTATGGACCTGTACAGGAAAGGTCATGTCTACAACCGGGAAGCTCCCACCATGTGGGATGTGGATTTTCATACAGCGGTGGCTCAGGCTGAGGTAGAGGACAGGTCAGCCCCCGGCGCTTATTACCATATTACCTTCGGGATCGAGAATGAAGAGAGGGGATTCACTATCGCTACTACCCGGCCGGAACTGCTGGCAGCCTGCGTGGGTGTAGCGGCTCATCCCGGGGATTCACGCTATAAAGATCTGTTCGGCAAAAGAGCCGTGACACCCCTGTTTCATGTTCCCGTGCCTATTTTCCCCAGCGAGCTGGCAGATCCCGAGAAGGGGACAGGTATATTGATGGTCTGCACCTTTGGCGATGGCACAGACGTGGAATGGTGGCGGTCCGAGAAACTCGACCTGAGGCAGATCATCAGCCCGGACGGAAGACTCGTACCGGTGAGATTCGGCGCCGACGGTTGGCCCAGCTTGAAGCCGGATGCGGCTAATGAGAGCTATTTGAATATTCAGGGAAAAAGCATCGAGGCGGCCCAAAAGATCGTGGCCGGCCTGTTGAGAGATCCTGCGGGTTCCGCCTTTGGGCACGAACCTCCCATGACGGGAGAGCCGGAAGTAATGCACCATACGATTCGCTACTATGAGAAAGGGGAAAAACCTCTCGAGTTTATCACAACCAGGCAGTGGTTTGTTAGGCTGATGGATAAAAAGGATTTTTTCATGGAAAAGGGGAACCAGATCCAGTGGCATCCGGAGTATATGAAGGCGAGATATCTCGACTGGACTGAAAATTTGCAGTTCGACTGGTGCATAAGCCGGCAGCGGTACTTCGGGGTTTCGTTTCCCGTCTGGTATCCCATCGATGAAAACGGCCTGCCCGATTATGAAAAACCTCTCCTGGCCGACACGGATCAGCTTCCTGTAGACACCTTGATCGAAGCTCCTCCCGGATATGGAGAGAGTCAACGGGATCGACCGGGAGGATTTACCGCGGAAAAGGATGTCTTCGATACATGGTTTACCAGCTCCCTGTCACCACAGATAGGCTCTTACTGGATTTTGGACCCGAAAAGGCACAAGAAACTCTTTCCTATGGACATTCGTCCCCAGGCGCACGACATCATCCGCACCTGGGCTTTTTACACGATCGCAAAGGCTGCCCTCCACGAAGACACGATTCCCTGGAAGCACGCAGTTATTTCTGGTTGGGTCCTTGATCCCGATCGGAAAAAAATGTCCAAAAGCCGGGGAAACGTAGTGACGCCCATGGAATATTTGGAAAGATTCACGTCGGACGGTATGCGTTATTGGGCAGGCAGCGCCAGACTCGGAGTGGATACAGCCTTCGATGAGAAGATACCGAAGGTGGGTAAACGCCTCGTCACGAAGATATTCAACGCGGGTAAATTCGTGCTTTCCCAGGAGGCTGACTTTTCGTGCTTTACCCGCGAGCTGGACCGGGCATTTATTGCCAGGCTTCGTGAAACGGTGGGTAAAATTACCTCAAGCTTTCAACGCTTCGAGTTTGCCGCCGCTCTCATGGAGACTGAGAGTTTTTTCTGGAACTGTTTCACGGACAGCTATATAGAGCTTGTTAAGAACAGGGCAAAAACTGATGATCCGGGGAAGGGCGCCGACAGAGGATCGGCTGTCGGCGGGTTGAGACTCGGATTGAATATTCTTTTAAGACTTTTTGCCCCGGTGCTTCCCTATGTTACCGAGGAGGTCTGGTCCTGGGCTTTTGCTGAGGAGACAGGCCATCGATACATCCATACGGCGCCCTGGCCGAAGGAATCGGAACTGGCAGGAGTACCCGCTCCCGATAACCATGAATGCTTCGATGCCGCCGTTGACTGCCTTGCGGTCATTCACAGGCATAAGACCCGGTCCGGGGTTTCCGTGGGAAAGGAAATAGAGCTGGTGGAAATCGTCTTGAGCCCCGGGAGTAAAAAGCTTCTCGAACCGGTCCTTGACGATGTAATGGCCGCCGCGAGGGCTGACCGCTGGAAGCTTACCGTGAAACCGGATCAGAAGGGATACGAGGTGTTGAAGGCAGACTTCCGCTGAGCGGCTGACTGCGGCATCTGGCCGGGCGGCTGTCATTTATTCCGAATAGAGGAGCGAGCCTTCTCCGTATACCGCTACAGGGTGTTTTGTCATATCAAAGGGATCGCCGTTCCAGCCGACAAAGGAAGACCATTTCCCTTTCTCCAGCGATCCCAGATAACGGTCGATGCCGAGAATTCCGGCGTTCTTCCGTGTGATAATTTCAATAGCCTCCTGTTTACTCAAACCGCAGCGGATAAACCATCGAAGCTCGAAGAGGAGCATCTTCTGAAGGATAACGGGATGGTCCGTCATCAAACCAAAATCGACACCGGAGGAAAGCAAATAGCGGATGTTCCGCCAGTTTTCGTGCTTCAACTCTACCTTGTAGGCGAACGCGTCCAGTGGACCGAAAACCACCGGTATCTTTCTCTTCTTCAACTCTTTGTAAATGGTTTCTTCATGGACATCGCACGTATGCTCCACGGTGACCAAGAGATCGAATTCCGAGATGATTCGAAGGAGGGAAGCGATGTCGTCTGTTTTGTGGACATGGACCCTCAGCTTATCCTTCCGGCTGAGTAGACTTTTGAATACTTCCTCTTCCGCGCTGAAGATTATTTCCTTTTTTTTATCCCCTGAAAGAATCTTCTTTTTAACCATCTTCTGTTTCACATCGGTGAGCTTCTGGCGGAGAAGCGCAAGAGCCCCCATACGCGTAAAAGGACGTGTTCCCTTCCAGTCCCTGGTGGACATGGGGTTGTACCCGAAAGCCGCCTTTATCCCTGCCCGGGCGATGAGCGCTTCGGAAGTATTCTTTCCGTAATTTTTTATGACAGCGGTCTTACCGCCGATAATATTACCGCTTCCTGGAAGCACACATGAATACAGAACGCCCGATTCAACCGATTCCCTGAAAGAAGGATCGTCCATCTGGACTGAATCCAGGGCATCGGCGTGACTGAGAATGGATTCGAACTTTTCGTTTGCCTCCGCTTCGGAAGCGGGTTCGCCGGCGCGAATCATACCGATGTGGGAATGTGAATCGATGAAAGCCGGTGTAATTACATCGTACCTGCCCAGTAGATCGCCGTCTTCCGACTTCGAGATACCTATTAACAGATCATCTTCAAATAGAAGATAGCTGTTTTCACGTATCTCTTTTCCTGTATAAATTTTACGCGCGAAGACAGATTGCATTAATTTCCTCCTGACAGATTTATTCAGCAATTAGGCCATGCATGTGCCGCAGCTGTTCACCGGCGCAAGCATAACAGGGTGTCTGGCGCTGGTCAACGGGCGGGCGGGGGGCTCTATACAGGGGAAGCAGCAATCTTGACTATCAACCGGCTTTGTGCTATGGTTAGTTGATGGGTAGGTTCTAAAAATGATGGCATTGATATGGGCTATCGTGGGCGTAGTCCTGATAATATCCGAATTTTTTATTCCCGGTTTTGTTATCTTTTTCTTTGGCGCCGGCGCCCTCTTCAATGCTCTGCTCACAGCCCTTATCCCTCCATTGCAAAACAGCATTCTGTTACAGGTATTTGTCTGGCTGGCTGCCTCGGGACTCTCGCTCTTCACTCTGAGAAAATACTTTTCTAAAATCTTCAAAGGCCGGTTGGTCGACGGAAAAGGCGCCACAGATTATGCGGGGGAAAAAGCTGTCGTCACAGAGGATATCACCCCTGACAAACCGGGCAGGATTCGGTTTCAGGGGACATCGTGGAAAGCCATGAGTTATAATGAGACTCTAAAGGCCGGGGAGACCGTAGAAATATTAAAAGAGGATAATCTTACCTTTGTCGTAACTAATTCGTTATTGGATGAATAAATTCATCCAATTCGAGTATAAATACTTAGAGGAGGAGAATTATGGGTTCATATTTTATCGCAGTTGCCGCTTTAGTTCTATTCATCTTTATCTTCTACCGGCTCATCCGGATTGTGCCTGAGCAGCATGCCTTTGTAGTGGAACAGTTCGGGAAGTTCCGGAAAGCACTCGGACCGGGATTCCACCTGGTCATACCATTTATACAGAAGGTCGCCTATAAGCATATCCTTAAAGAGGACGTAATCGATGTGCCGCCGCAGGTATGCATTACAAAGGATAACGTACAGGTAACCGTGGATGGCATTCTCTACATGAAGGTGGTGGATCCTGTGAAGGCTTCCTATGGAATCGCTAATTACCGTTTTGCCACCGCCCAGCTGGCCCAGACAACAATGCGTTCCGAGATCGGCAAGATCGATCTGGACCGTTCGTTTTCCGAGCGGGATGAAATCAACAACGCAATAGTTAAATCTGTGGATGAAGCCTCCGATCCGTGGGGTATCAAGGTCACGCGATACGAGATAAAAGATATCTCGCCGCCCGATACAATACTCGAGGCTATGGAGCAGCAGATGAGGGCTGAGCGGGAGAAGAGAGCGGAGATACTGAAGAGCGAGGGGGACAGGGAATCACGTATCAACGTTTCTAAGGGAGAGAGGGAAGAGGCCATCAACATGGGCCGTGGGGAGAAGCAGAGGCGCATCAACGAGGCGGAAGGACGTGCAAAAGCAATTGAATTTATCGCCGTTGCTACAGCCGAAGGAATCAAGGAGATAGCACGGACCATACAGCAGCCCAAGGGAAAGACGGCTGTGTCTCTCCGCGTGGCGGAGCAGTTCATCAGCCAATTCGGCCGGATTCTTGACAGCGCCGAAACCTCTGTTCTGCCTATGGAGGTAGCGCAATTGAAATCCCTGGTCAGCGCAGTGCTGTCCGGCAGGGGCAAGAGCACGGGAGGAGAAAAATGACGAACACATTAATTCCATTTTATATTCTATTAGGCCTATTAGGACTGTTCATCGTGATTTCACTGCTGCGATCCATACGAATCGTTCCGTCGAAAACGGCCATGGTAGTGGAGCGGCTGGGGAAATATTCAAAGACTCTGGATGCGGGAATACATATGCTGGTGCCTTTTATCGACAAGGTGAGTTACCGACACAGCACAAAAGAGCAGGCGATTGATGTCCCTTCTCAAAGCTGTGTTACACTGGACAATGTGAAGGTAGAGGTGGACGGAGTTCTTTATTTCATGGTGATGGACCCAAAGAAAGCGAGCTACGGGGCCACTAGCTTCAGATATGCCACCATACAGCTCGCCCAGACAACCATGCGTTCAGCCATGGGGAAGCTGGAGCTGGACCGTACCTTCGAGGAGAGGGATAAGTTGAATGCGGAGATAGTAAAGGCGGTGGATGAAGCCTCCGATCCCTGGGGTGTCCGGGTTACCCGGTACGAAATAAAGGATATTACCGTACCGGAAAATGTGCTCAAATCAATGGAGCTTCAGATGCGTTCCGAGCGGGAGAAGCGGGCCGATATCGCCCGCAGCGAAGGAGAGATGGAATCCAGGATCAACAGGTCCGTCGGCGTTATGGAGGAGATGATAAACCGCAGCGAAGGCCAGAAGGAGAGACAGGTCAACGAAGCGGAAGGACAGGCACAGGAGATTCTCGCCCTGGCAAAGGCCACTTCCGCCGGTATCGGAAAAGTGGCGGAGGCTATTCAGTCGGATGGCGGCGAGGAGGCTGTCTCTCTTCGGGTGGCTGAAAATTATATTTCCGAGCTGCAGAAGCTTGCCAGGAAGGATACCCAGCTCGTGCTGCCCATGGACCTGAGCGACATCGGTTCGGTTCTTAAAAAAATCCGGGAGATGATATCTACCTGAGAATACAGCAGACATATTGCAATTCGCCGTGGAACACCGAGCAGTGAAACGAAACGCGATAATCGGACAATCCGGGGGACCCACTTCTGTTATCAATGCCAGTCTCGTTGGTATTTTGGAGGCGGCTGGAAAATCGGAGAAGATGGATGGCCTCTACGGAATGAGCTGTGGAATCCAGGGGTTGATGGGCGGTGAGTTCATCGACCTCTCTACCCTGTCAAAGGCGAAACTTCAGGCCCTCAAAGCCACTCCTTCATCAGCTCTCGGTTCCTCCCGGCATAGGCTGAAAGACGAGGATTTCCCAGGAATTCTCGAAGTGCTTGATAAGTTCGATATCCACTATCTTTTTCTCATCGGCGGAAACGATACGATGGATACCGTGAATCGTGTGGAGCGGTACTGCAGGGAACAGGGCTACGAACTAATCGGTGTGGGAATACCCAAAACGGTTGACAACGATCTTTTCGGCACAGACCATGCGCCGGGGTTTGCCTCAGCAGCCAGGGCAAACATACTCAACGTAATGCAGGGCGGTCTGCTGGCACGGGACATGCAAAAGGTGGACAGCTTTGTGATTTACCAGACTATTGGGAGAGATGCGGGATGGCTTGCCGCAGCCACAGCCCTGGCGGCTGGGAGTGAGGAGGATGCTCCCCATCTCATATATATGCCGGAACGTCCCTTTCACGCGGAGCAGTTTCTTGAAGATAGCCGGGAATGTATCGAAAAATATGGCTGGGTTTCAATCGTCTGCGGTGAGGGCATCAAATATAAAGAAGGGACTCCCGTAAGCGCATCTAATACTAAAGATAGCTTCGATAACGTGGAATTCGGGGCAATGGGGGGAGTGAGTGTGGGAATGAACCTTCACGCTATGCTCAGGGATAATCTCGGACTGAGGGGTGAGTTTCAGATTACGGAGTCTCTTATTATGTCTGCGATGGACAGGGCTGTTCCCAACGATCTGGAAGAGGCGTACCGGTGCGGGATTCATGCCGCAGCTCTTGCCGAGAGGGGGGAATCGGGTTATATGGTCACCATCGAAAGGCTGCGGGATGACCCGTACAGTGTGACCTATGGTAAAATACCGTTGGATGAGGTGGCGATAAAGGCAAAGCCCATGCCGGTAAAATTTATCAACGAGAGGGGCAATCATGTTACGGAGGGCTTCTTCGATTATATGGAACCTCTCGTAGGAGAGCTTCCCGAATATATACGCATTGAGAAAAATTACATTATCAAACCTTAAGGTTCAGCAGGACCTGTTCTGCCCATAGTATGAGTTCTTTCCGTGTTTACGAAGATAGTGCTTGTCTAAGAGGCTCTGCTTTATCCCCTTGATATCGGGATTGGCGAGGAGTGACAGTATGTTCATCTCTGCAACATACTCGAGAATGAAGCTGTGATAAACAGCCTGGGCAGGGGTTTCTCCCCATGTGAAGGGTCCGTGTGAAGCAACGAGTACTCCCGGCAACGACCGGTAATCGCGGTGTCTGAAGGTCTCAACAATCCGGAAAGCTGTTTCCTCCTCATAGTCCCTCCGGATTTGATCGTCCTTTATTGCTTCAGTACAAGGTATCTCGCCGTAGAAGTAATCGGCATGGGTGGTGCCGAGGCAGGGAAGAGGTTTGCGTGCCTGAGCCCATGAGGTGGCATATTTGGAATGGGTGTGGACGACTCCTCCGATATATTCGAAATTTCGGTACAGTGTGACATGGGTCTTCATGTCGGATGAAGGATTGAGGTCTCCTTCAACAATGCGATATTCCAGATCCACCAGGGTCATGTTCCCAGGGCAAAGCTCATTGTATGGAACGCCGCTCGGCTTGATGGCAACAATCCCGCTTTCCCGGTCTATTCCCGAGGCGTTGCCGAAAGTGGCGAATACGAGGCTCCTCTTCACCAGGTCTACATTTGCCCGGTAAACCTCTTCGCGAAGTTTTTTCAGTCTCTCCTGCATATCTGTTTTTCCGTTCAAAGGCTGCGGAGCTGAGATTCAAGGCGCCGGCCGAGTTTGATATATTCCTGGTAGAGCTTTGTATAGCGTGCCGCGTTTTCTCTGTTGGGATAGTATGTTTCGCTGAATCCGCTTTCCATATGCTCCTGGGCTTCTTCGATATTCCGGTAGAGCCCGGCCGCAACGGCGCCGAACATGGCGGCGCCCAGGGCACAGGTTTGTTCCGAGGCGGCTATTTTAATGGGCATATTCAATACATCCGCTGTAACCTGCATCACAAAGGGGGAGTTTTTTGAAATTCCACCCATGGCTATAACCTCATCAACAGTGATCCCTTCATTGATGAAACGGTCCATGGTGGCTTTCGAGCCGAAGGCTGTGGACTCAACAAGGCTCCGATGTACTTTAGCGGCTGTCGTGCCGAGGGTCAGGCCGATGACGGCGCCCTTGAGGTTCTGGTCAGCGTCCGGAGTTCGCCTTCCGTTGAGCCAGTCCAGAGCAAGAAGACCCGTATCGTCAATGGAGAGTTCAGCCGCCTCTCTGTCCAGTGCGGCGAGAGTTTTCTTTCTTATCTCCTCTTTCAGTTTCCGGCTCGAGTCGGCATCTATACTCGATGTTTCCACATTTTGAAGGGGCCAGGCCAGCAGACCGGCAAACCAGGCAAAAACGTCTCCGAATCCCGACTGGCCTGCCTCTAAACCAACCATACCGGGTATGACTGACCCGTCCACCTGCCCGCAGATACCGGCTATTTTCTTTTCGCCCAACGCATCTTCAGGCGCCACAATCATGTCGCATGTGGATGTTCCCATGATCTTGACCATGACCCGCGGGTTTATCCCTCCGCCCACAGCACCCATGTGGGCATCGAAGGCGCCGACAGCCACGGAAATACCCGGCTTCAGCCCAAGGCGTCCCGCCCATTCTTCTGTCAGCCCGCCTGCCCTGGTGTCTGAAGTCCAGGTCTCGGTGAACAGCCTGTCCCTCCATCCGGAAAGCAGAGGATCAATTCTTCTTAAAAATTCTTCCGGGGGGAGCCCGCCCCAGCCGGCATGCCACATGGCCTTGTGTCCCGCAGCGCATCGGCTGCGTTTGAGGGTAAGAGGATCTCTATTTCCTGTAAGCAGGGCATGCATCCAATCACAGTGCTCCACCCAGGAAAAAGCCGCTTCCCTAACTTTCTCATCTTCCCGCAGCACATGAAGCAGTTTGGCCCAGAACCATTCAGAGGAGTAGATGCCGCCTTCGTACATTGTGAAATCTATTCCGCCCCAGCTCCGGGCTGTCCGGTTGATCTCTTCCGCCTCCCTGACAGCGGTATGATCTTTCCAGATAATGAACATGGCGTTGGGGTTTCCCTTGAATTCATCTTTCATGGAGAGTGGATTTCCCTCCCTGTCCACGGCACAGGGAGTGGAGCCGGTAGTATCTATACCTACCGCCATCACCTTCTGGGCTGCACTCTCTCCTATACCGGCAACAGCGCCGCGAACTGAGGCTTCCATACTTTCGATATAATCCAGAGGATGCTGGCGGAACTGATTGTTTGCCGGATCGCTGTACAACCCCTCAGCCCATCGGCTGTAGCCGACCACATTGCCGGCTTCTTCCTTTCCGCTGTCGGCATTGACAACAACCGTTCTCACAGAGTCGGTCCCGAAATCCAGACCGATTATATATCGCTCCATGATTGGCTTCCAGTACGTTTGGGTTCAGACTCCCAGGAATCCGGTGGGTGAGAGCCATTTAATGAAGCGGGGTCTGACTTTAACGTTCTTTTCACTTCCGTTAGATTTCGATTCAGCGAGAATCTTCCAGATAGGAGCTGTAGGATCGTGTCTTAGTGTGATTTGATTTTTCTCAATGGCTATATTCACTGTAAGCTCTCCGTTTAGAAGTATCATTATATATATTGGGCAAAGGTGGATTAAACTTTAAGGATTTTTTCCCCTAAATACCGGGTTCCGGGTAAAGCCGGAGTCATTTCCGCTCCAGCTTTCACTACCGGCTGTTCAAAACACGGATCAAATGGTATATACAGCTATGTTTATTTAAGGAGTCGATACCTATGGAAAATTTATTTTTAGAGATGCAGCCGGAAGAAATCACGGATAATCCCTTTAAGCTTATTGGGACCGACTGGATGCTGATTACAGCAGGAACACCCGGGGATTACAATACAATGACAGCCAGCTGGGGTACCATGGGGGTCCTATGGGGTAAAAATATTTGCATTGGCTTTGTCAGGCCGTCCCGCTTCACCTATCGGTTCATGGAAAAAAATGGTCTTTTCAGCCTCTCGTTTTTCGAAGAAAAGCACAGAAACATTCTGGATTTCTGCGGCAGCCGGTCGGGCAGGGATGTAGACAAGGCGGCGGAAACCGGCCTTCGTCCTGTAGAGGTGATGCCGGGAGCGGTTGCATTTGAACAGGCCCGCCTGGTTCTTGTGTGTAAAAAGATATATACTCAGGATCTGGACCCTTCCCGCTTTCTATCAGCAGATATAGAAGGTAACTACGGCGGCACAGATTATCACCGGATCTACATTGGCGAAGTCCTGAACTGCTATAAGCGTTCGAATGGATGAATATGCCGCGATCTTGCGAAGTTATCAGGTTGCAGCAGTAATTTCATTATTTCTATGGCTCTCATTACAGATGCTTCATAAAAAGTATCTCTAAAGGCTCGTTCGGAAGCAATAATGATCCGGAATCTTTGTATCCTATTTTTCTATAGAAATGCTGGGCTTCTTCATTCGAAAAACTAGAAGTCATTACAATTGTATATCCATGCCTCTTCATCTCATCTTCCCAAAACAGCACAAGCTGCTTTCCCAACCCTCTGCGTCGATAGCTTTCTTCAATGTAAAGCATATTTATAAATGGTATAGTATCCCAAAACAGCCCGTATCTAAGCCAGCCGATTTGTCTTCCATTTTCCTTTAATACTATTACCTCTTTTGCGTTTATCTTACTCTCTATGACACCGGCTTTAATATGTCGGTCGTTCTCTTTCAAGTACTCATAATCTCGAGAGTCTGCGTATATTGCTTCAGTCATTACAGTCAACCTTCTTATTCCAATATTATTGACAACTCAGAATTTACCATTCTTCAATAGGTTGTGTTATTTACAAGGTTTCACTGTCTGTCGCTCTATGAGATGTGTATTCAGCTCAACTCTCTGAGGTTCGGTCAGAGGGTTGTTAATCCTCCATAGAAGCTGCTCCAACCCTTTGATTGCCAGCTCCTTTTTGTCTATATTGATGGTAGTAATTCGCGGGTTACTTCTGAGACTGCTGTCTGTATTGTCGAAGGCGATGAGAGATACATCTTTCGGAACCTTTATGCCTTGGCCTTGAAGAAGCAGCATGAGCTGAAATGCCGCTGAGTCGCAGTGGCATACAAAGCTGGTAGGCAAAGGATCAGGAAGTGAGAACTTGTGGGTAAACATTCCGGATTCGTAATTCTCCGCTATATGCCACTCTTTGCGATATTCCAGATCATTTTGGTCCAGAGCTTTCAGATAACCGTAGAATCTATCGCTCACACTGGAAGTGCTCTTTTGGTTTCCTAAAAAACCGATTTGGGTATGGCCGTTTTCTATTAGATGGTTGGTAGCGAGAAAGCTGGCGTAGTAATTGTAGATGATTATGGAATCTATGGGCATATTGACTTTATAGAAATCTATATCCACCATTTGCAGAGGTTGACGAACCAGTACCTGGAGGTATTTATCGTCTAACCACCCGGTTAGAAAGAGTCCTTCAAAGTTGTTTTCCCGGAGAAAAGGCAACAAATCTTCATCCACCGCCTTCTCGTGATTCAGTATGTGTAAATATAAACCGATTTTTTTCCTCGTACACTCCTGGAGGAGGAAGAGGTGTATCTTCGTATAGAATTGTTCGTTTTCAAAATAGTAGCGATCTGAGACGAGAAGACCCAGCCGACTCACCTTCTTTTCACCCGCATTACGGCTTTTCATGTCATAGCCTGTTTCTCGGGCTTTCTGAAAAATTGACTCTTTGAGCTTTTTACTGACACCTGGTTGATTGTTGAGCGCCTTCGAGACCGACACTTTGGAGATTCCCAATTCATCCGCTATTGTTTGCATTGTTGACTTCTTTGAATTCACCAACAGACCCCTCCAATATTATCAGGATTGTCAGGCTGAAACCCAATTGTTTCCCATTATCATATTATAATTAGGTAAAGTAATAATGTCAACTGTTACGGTAAAATACGGTACGGGTATTGGTTAA